>JAPLHL010000542.1 GCA_026389655.1 Chloroflexota bacterium | reverse complement strand
GTCTTATAGTTTTAAGCTCCGCCTTCAGACTATCTTTGAGCACAGAGCAGATTGCGAAACCGGTGTCTAATAACTGCCTTTGGCCTCTGTTATGTAGTTTGTATCTGGCTTCTTTGAAAGTCCGCCCTACATCATCAATATCCCATAAAGTATGTCTTATAAATTGCTTGCTTATAGCAGAAAGGGCCATTTCACCCTATATTGCCAATTATTACTTTGTCGAAGCCTGCAATGTTACTTGTCAAACTAATGTTCCTCATGATAGTAAAGAATTCAATAAGGAGCTTTACCCGGCTCTTATCCTTAGGCGCAATCCCCTTTGAAAGGTTCGCCATATCTTTCGCCAGATCAATAATTACTGCCTTTATGTCATGTTTACGAATATCTCGCCGACGTTGAGATAATGCAGCATATGTATATAAAGTAAAGCTATATGCACCTAATTGATCTAATGCCTTCTCCTGTAATTTTCTAGTTTCCAATACTTGGTATCCAGTAGAGGCATCATCGAACAGCATTTTGGCTTTACTAAAATTTTTCTTATCGTAATCCGAATATGATGTGTTTGACAATGAATTTACCACTCTGTCAGCAAGCAAGGCGAGCTGTGAACCCTTTGAAATTGTGGCCTCCGCAATTTGCATAATCCTTTCACCTCCTTTCCAAACGTTTGTGTATTCTATACTTTTTTTCCATTTTCTTCACATAACTTTGTCTTAGAGTCTGTTTCAATAGTCGCCTACAATCATTATAATCATGTTAACATCTTGTCAACAAATTATCAATCTAATAGAAGCAATTAGGCGCTTTCAGGCCTTATTAAACAAATTCGCAATAGAAATCATAACTTGACATATATGTTAACTTCCTGTTAACATCTCGCCCGTTAGAGCTTCATGAAATGGGAAAACTGGGAATATATACAAAAAGGCAGCCGTCAGCAAAATTTGGACGATATCTTAGACAGCTGCGCGAGCAGAGGACTGAATTGAGTCAATCTGAAACCGCCAAGCAACTTGGTATTACGCGCCAAGAATTAAACTATTATGAAAACGGTACGAGAACGCCTAAAGATCCGCTATTATTACGTCTTGCACATTTGTACCACGTGGCTACAGCGGAGATCATGGAAAAAGCATATTGGCCTCAACTTGTTCTCTTACCATTAATAGCTATCATTAACCCTGAACAATTATCAAAAGACTATATTGATGAGATTGAGAAAGGGTTACAAGAGGACGAACGCAGGAAAATAACCAAGTTTATCGAGGACCTAATTCGACAACGTGTACCGGTATGATGGATAAGGCCAACTTGTGAAGTATTATTGCCCGTATGATCATAAGCACAGTTGGTATCTCTATATAACCATCAATTAGTACACTACCATTGCACGGGTTTATGTTGTAGTCTGGAATAACCGTTTTAATATGCGGACAGTGAAGGGAGCAATCCACTGTCATATTTAATGAGCCTGGTCCTGCTTGGGGACTGGGTCAGCTATTACCTGGCAATGCTCTGCGGCGTTGACCCGACGCCCGTGCCTGTGATCAACTTCCTTAAGAATCGTCTCGCCGAGACAAAATAAAAATCCCCCTTCCGAAACGAAAGGGGGATTTTCTTATCTTCGCAGTAACGACCGCTTTAACGCTTAGTGTACTGAGGTGCTTTGCGGGCACGTTTAAGGCCGTACTTCTTCCTTTCCTTGATCCTGGAATCGCGTGTTAGCAGGCCATGCTTACGCAAGGGACCCCTGAAATCCTCGCTCAGGTCAACCAGGGCGCGGGCTATGCCGTGCTTTATTGCGCCGGCCTGGCCTGTAACGCCGCCGCCGACTACTTTGACTTCGATGTTATACTTACCAACCGTGTCGGTCACTATAAACGCCTGCTCGATCATTTTCCTGTGGTCCACCAGCGGGAAAAACTGTAAATATGGTTTCCCGTTGATCTGTATCTGACCGGAACCGGAGGACAATTTCACCTGCGCGATGGCGCATTTTCTCCTGCCTGTACCGCGATGATATGTTGCTGTACTCATTTGCCAGAGCTCCCTTTGTCAGGTTCTTTTATACCGGCAACCTGTGCCTGGTGCGGATGCTCATTGCCGGCGTAAACCTTCAATTTTTTATACATTGCCCTGCCAAGCCTGCTGTTTGGGAGCATCCCCTTCACCGCATGTTCGATCACACGAGTCGGATGCTTTTCCAGCATTTCCCCGAGGCTGACTGATTTTATGCCTCCCGGATAGCCGGAATATCTAAAATACTTCTTGTCCGTGGTCTTTTTCCCGGTTACTCTGATTTTTGCGGCATTAACTACAACTACAAAATCCCCGGTATCCGTATTGTTTGTGAACATGGCCTTGTGTTTCCCAATGAGCAATCTGGCAACCTGCACAGAGAGCCTGCCCAACGTTTGACCGTTGGCATCAATTACATGCCATTTCCTCTCGATTTCCTTTAACTTAGGTGCATAGGTTTTCATATTTAAACTCCGAATAATCTGCGTAAATAACCTTCATCAAACAAAGGCCATGCGCCGGCGCTGTGGGCCCAGCCAGGCTCAACTTTTTCAATTCTAAAATACTTTTAAATTCCTCAATTCCAATTTTTCCTGTCCCAACCCTTATCAGGGTCCCGACAATATTACGTACCTGGTGCGTCAGGAACGCATTAGCAACAACCTGAAAAGTCACTCTCTCCCCCTCTCTTGTTACACCCGCATCATAAATATGCCGTACTGTCCCTCCATCCCTGTCCCAGGCTGTTACGAACGAAGCAAAGTCATGTTCTCCGATCAGCAATTTGCTGGCTTCATCCATAAGACCGGTATCTAATTCCGCTTCGACCATAAAATAATAATCTCTGGCAAGCGGCGACCGTGTTCTCCGGTTCAATATCCGGTACCTGTATTCCCTTCTTACAGCGTCCTTCATAACATTAAAACGTTCCGAAACAATGCCCGCCGCTGTCACCGAGATGTCCTCGGGCAGATAATGGTTCAGCCCGCTCACAAACGCCTTCGGGGGGAAATCCGATCCGGTCCGGAAGCTCACCACCTGGCCACTGGCATGTACGCCTGCATCAGTCCTGCACGCTGCCAGTACCCTCCTGTTTTCTCCGGTAAGCTTATAGATGGCTTTCTCAAGCTCATCTTGTACCGTAGGTATTCCTTTTTGCCACTGGAACCCATGGTAATACTCGCCGTTGCCATCTCGATAAGCGCCATCGGCGCCCTGTCGCCCATACGAGGCCCCAGTTTCAACACCCTGGTGTAACCACCGGGGCGTGATTTATATCTCAGCGCATACTCGCCGAATACCCTATCGGCTACTTTCTCATCATAAATGAAAGCAAGTGCCCTTCTGCGCGAAGCCAGGCTTCCTTCTTTACCCAGGGTTATCATCTTTTCCGCCAGGCTTCTTGCTTCTTTTGCCTTCGGCAATGTAGTAGTGATCTTCCCATGGTTAAGCAGGTCAGTTACCAGATTACGGTATAAAGACCAGCGATGTGCCGCTGGCCTTCCAAGTTTTCTCCCTGAAAGCTTATGTCTCATTCGTTATCACCTTCGGAGCCTGTATCTTTTACACGCTCTTTCTTCTTTTTATCCTTTTCTAGTGGGGCACCCGTGAGTTCAACTCCCAATTCCTTCAAAGCCACCTCGACTTCTTCCCTGGATTTAACACCAAACCCGCCCAGGGACATCAACCCGTCCAGGCCTTTTTCCAATAACTGGCCTGTGGAGGTTATACCTCCCCTGCGGAGGCTGTTATACGTATGTGTGGACAAGTTTAACTTTTCCAGCGGCATATTGTAAACGTCAGAGGGGATTGATTTCTGCCAGGCCTCAGCCTCTTCCTTCTCTGCTATCGTCCTGGCCAACCCGGTAAAGCAACCGAACTGCTCAACCAGAATTGAAGCGCTCTCGCCGATGGCCTGGACCGGATCGATAGTACCGTCTGTCCATATCTCAAGAATTAATCTCTCTTTGCCAGCTCCCTGGCCCGGTCCGCCGCTCTCTATCGAGTAGTTGGCGCGCACCACCGGGGAATAGATAGCGTCAATAGAGATCTCTTTACTCGTGCCACCGCTTGTGACAATTATGCCCACATTATCATTTGCGCTTGCCGGCTGATAACCTTTGTCAACTTTGATGTTGAATTCAACGTTAAGTTTTGCATCAGAGTCCAGAGTACAAAGATAAAGGTCGGGGTTCACTATCTCAAAATTTGGCGGGGAGATAACAGCTATGTCACTGGCATGTACATCCATCCGTCCTTTCACATTTAACGTCATCTTCCCGGAATCTGCTGAGTCCGAAAGGGGCCTTATCCGGATATCCCGCACATTCATGAGGAATTCGGTTACATCCTCTTTCATGTTTGGAATTGTACTGAACTCCTGGGTGATACCATCGATCAGCACAGAAGCTACGGCAGCCCCCCTTAGTGAACTAAGCAGTACACGCCTCACACTGTTACCAAGAATTACGCCAAAACCTTTCTCCATAGGTTCGGCAACAAATTTGCCGTAATTCTCCCGGAACTCCGTGCATTCAATTTTCGGTAAAGCTAATTGAACCACACATCCTCCTATCGGGAATACCATTCCACGATCGCTTGCTCGTTAAAGTTGGTTTTGATTTCACCAACTCCGGGCAGCGATATTACTGTGCCAGACATGTTGCCTTTATCAAGCGACAACCATGCCGGGACATTTTTATCTTCAATCTTTTC
>JAPLHL010000194.1 GCA_026389655.1 Chloroflexota bacterium | reverse complement strand
GACCGTGTAGGCTTTGAAACAGAAATGGAAAGGCAACGGGAGCGGGCAAGGGCATCTCATCAATTTGTTAATCAATCCGGGATAGCTTCAGCAGAAAATCTAAGTGAAATTAAGATTACAGAGTTCGTTGGTTACGAGCATTTATCTACCAGGTCCAAGATCGTACAGATTCTGGATAGGGACGGGGGGAAACAAGTTAATAAGTCGGACATAGGCCGGAATATTACAGTGGTTTTGGATAAAACACCTTTCTATGGGGAAATGGGAGGCCAGGTGGGTGATACAGGCAGCCTGGCATCAGCATCCGGTAAAATGAGCGTGTCAAGCGCAATTGCACCGATAACGGGCAAAGTTGCCCTGTCAGGGCAGGTCGTGGAAGGTTTTATTTCAGTTGGAGATATTGTTGAGGCCCGGGTTGATGAAGACCGCAGGATGGATATAGCCAGGAACCATACAGCTACCCACATTTTACAGGCCATGCTGAGGAAGGTACTGGGAACTCATGTTGCACAGAGAGGGTCACTGGTAGCTCCCGAACGTCTGCGTTTTGATTTTGCGCAATTGCATCCCATAGATAAAGACCAATTAAAGGAAATACAGGCCGGTGTAAACGAAGTTATCCGGCGTAATTTGCCTGTAGCTACTGAAACCTGTTCTTATGACAAGGCTGTTAGCGAAGGAGCCATGGCAATCTTTGAAGAGAAATATGGGGACACGGTCCGTGTAGTGAAAATAGGACCACCCGGCGTTAGCGCAGAATTATGCGGTGGTACCCATGTAAAATCTACCGGAGAGATTGGTTACTTCTTGATTGTTACCGAGAGCAGTATTGGTACGGGTTTGCGTAGAATCGAGGCTGTTACCGGCCGGGGCGCCGAGGCTTATATAAACGAGAGATTGGGCATTCTGGAACAGGTGGCTGGCAGCCTTAAGATTAAGCCTGGTGAAATTCCAGCTAAACTCGAGAGCCTGACCGGTAGTTTGAATTCCAGCAATAAATTGATCGCTTCGCTTCAGAGAGAACTGTCTTCTTATGAAGTAGATAAATTACTTAGCACGAATTTGATGGAAATAAATAAGGTCAAAGTAGTGTACGCCAGGGTATCATCTCTTCCCAGGGAATCTCTGATGGAGATGGGCGATATGCTGAAAACCAGGATGAAAAGTGGAGTTATTGTATTAGCGACCGTTTATGAGGATAAACCGTTTTTCATGGCGACAGCCACACCGGACGTGGTTGCCCTGGGTATTCATTGCGGAAAATTGATTAAACAGGTTTCGGGAATTGCAGGTGGAGGTGGTGGGGGCAAACCGGATATGGCACAGGCGGGAGCTAAAGACAAAGATAAGATCGATGAATCACTCCGGGCAGTGCCGAAGTTTGTTGAAGAGTCATTGAAGGCTGGACATGCATAGAGCAATGGGGTTGGATGTAGGCGATAAAAAGATAGGAGTAGCTTTATCTGATCCCTCCCAGGTACTGGCTACACCGCTAAAGACCATTATTCGGGTAAATGAAGATGGTGCAATCAAAGAAATACTTGGACTTGCCAGGAAACATGATATATCGAAAATTATAGTCGGATTGCCTTATTCCCTCAGTGGCGCAATAGGTAAGCAGGCTGAAAAAGTCCTGTTGTTTTCTAAGCAGATAGCGCAGGCTACGGATATTGAAATAATTATGCAGGATGAGCGGCTCACATCTGTATCGGCCAACCAAAAATTGAGAGAGGCCGGGAAGAAGGGAAGCAAGCTGAAAAATGAAATGGATGCCGCTGCTGCCACAGTAATACTTCAGGCATATCTGGATGAAGTCAAGCTTAATGGCGAAATTGCACAGCTGGAGCCGCCGAACCTATAATTAAGGTTGCTAACAACATAATCTGCCAAGTTTGAACAATCCTTCATGAATATATTCAAGGTTGCAGTAGTGTTAATGCGGAGGTTCATATGTCCAGAATATTGCTGAGTTTATTGATATTGCTCTCCATTATTCCTATGGTGACGTCCTGTTCTTCTATTGGTAACAAGATAGCTGTAATCCCACTGAACGGTGTTATTGAGCCGGGACCCGGCGGCTCATTCTTGGGAGGTTCCTCGATTACACCCGATATAGTCAGGAAAGAGCTGGAGAAAGTGAACGATGACCTGATGATAAAGGCTATCGTAATTCAGGTCAATAGCCCCGGCGGTGATGTGAGTGCTTGCGAGGAAATTGCTTATGAAATGGCCAAAGTTAAAAAACCGATCGTGATCAGTATGCGGAGTGTTGCTGCATCGGGTGGCTATTATATATCGGCTAAAGCTGACAAAATAGTCGCGTTGCAGTCCACTTTGACAGGTAGCATCGGCGTCATTTCCGAAATGCCCAATTTGAACGGTCTTCTGG
Organism: Chloroflexota bacterium; assembly: GCA_026389655.1. Taxonomy (GTDB): domain Bacteria; phylum Chloroflexota; class Dehalococcoidia; order GIF9; family UBA5629; genus JAFGLP01. The sequence goes on along the minus strand of JAPLHL010000194.1, from coordinate 671 downwards.
ATAAAATTGGCGTGAAGATGGAAGTGATCAAATCCGGTAAATACAAGGATATGTATTCCGGTTTTGCTGAATTAACCCCGGAAGAAAGGGCAATAGTACAGAAAACAACTGATCAAATGTATGAGCAATTTATAGATGTCGTAGCGGAAGGGAGGCATTTGGACAAGGAGAAAGTTAGAGAATTGGCTACCGGACAAACATATACCGGTCTCGAGGCGAAACAGCTGGGCCTGGTAGATGAATTGGGCGGCATCCAGACGGCAATTGACCTGGCTGCTAAATTGGCGGATGTTCAGAATCCTGTTACTGAATATATTTATCCCCAATCACCCGGTCTGATTGATATATTACTGAATGGAAGCGGAAGTCAGTTGATCAGCGCCATGACAGGCGGCTTATCGGGAGCTGAACAGATGGCAGCATCCACCTTTCTGAATAATACCTATCCGCGGTTTCTATATCGCTGACCATACTGGAATAATAGCCAACTCTGGTTGCTACGCGGCCGCATTTTGATCAAGTTGTTAAAACGTTATATGATATAACGTTATCGTGAAGCTGCACAGCTAATTCAAAGGTCATTTATTAAATTGAACATCGCACTGAAGGCACATTCAAGTCTCCTAGACTATATTAAAGTCCTGAAGCCCAGAGAAACAAGTCTCCTGTTG
>JAPLHL010000458.1 GCA_026389655.1 Chloroflexota bacterium | reverse complement strand
GCCAGCTGGTTCCGGTAACCGTTCAGCTCATCACGGAATGCTTTTGTTGTATCTAATCCTTCCTTTACCGCATCGGCAACCTTAAGCTTGAAAGTTATATATTGCTGAAGATAGGTATCCGTATCTTGAGGTTTTCCAGGTTCAGCGCTTTTCTTGTACATCCTGATGAATTCCCCTGCCGGAACCTGTTTCCCGGCAACGGTCATTAACGTTCTGTCGCTGAGATTCTGTGCCTTGCAGACAACAGTCGACAGAACCGTAATTATAATTAACAGAGATGTTCTGATATTCATCAATTCGGGAGGATACCTTTTATTCAACGGTCTTTCTGCTGTAGTTCGGAGATTCCCGGGTTATTGACACATCATGCGGGTGACTCTCGATAATGCCTGAGTTTGTAATTCTTACGAATTTACCCTCACTTTTAAGTACACTTATATTTTTTGCACCAACATAACCCATTCCTGCACGCAGGCCGCCAGTCATCTGGTAAATTACCTCGGAAAGGGTTCCCTTATAGGGTACTCTTGCAGCAATACCTTCAGGAACAAGCTTCTGAATGTCATCTTCCATATCCTGGAAATAACGGTCTTTTGAACCCTGCTGCATTGCTTCAATTGATCCCATTCCCCTGTAAGCCTTAAACTTACGGCCGTTATAAATTATTGTTTCACCCGGAGACTCCTCAACGCCTGCAAAAATCGATCCGGCCATTATTGAATCAGCTCCCGCAGCAATAGCTTTGATTATATCGCCTGAATATCTTATTCCTCCGTCGGCAATTACGGGAACCCCCGACCCTGAAATAGCCCTTGATACATTATAAATGGCTGAGAGCTGCGGTATGCCAACGCCTGCAATTATTCGTGTTGTGCAGATTGATCCCGGACCAATACCAACCTTCACAGCATCTGCCCCTTCGCTAACAAGTTTTTTTGCGGCTTCTGCAGTTCCGATATTGCCTGCAATCACATCAATACCGGTGTAACGCTTTTTAATCTCTTTCAGTATTTTAATAACACTTTTTGTGTGTCCGTGGGCTGTATCGATTACTATTGCATCGACATTGGCATTTACAAGTGCATCAGCTCTTTCGAGAGTATCAGCGGCGATACCTACCGCACCTGCCACCCTTAGTCGTCCCTTTTCGTCTTTGCAGGAATTAGGACGGTCCTTTGTTTTGGAAATATCTTTATAAGTGATCAGTCCGGTCAGTTTCCCGTTTTCATCGATCATGGGAAGCTTTTCAATTTTATGTTTCTGGAGGATCCTCGCGGCAGCTTCCAGGTTTGTCTGGTGATTGGTTGTGATGAGGTTTGTTGTCATTACTTCCGTTATCTTCCGTTTGCGGTTATTCTCAAAACGGAGATCCCTGTTTGTGACAATCCCTTTCAGGATGCCGTTCTGATCAATTACAGGTATACCCCCGATTTTATATTCAGCCATAAGGTTCATAGCTTCGGCCACAGTAGCATCAAGACCGATTGTGATAGGATCCAGAATCATTACATTTTCAGCTCTCTTGACCCGTTTTACCTGTGACGCCTGTTTTTCGATGCTCATATTCTTATGGATGACACCTAT
>JAPLHL010000213.1 GCA_026389655.1 Chloroflexota bacterium | reverse complement strand
GTGGGCGGCCCGGGCGGAATGCGCAGTGCAGTCCGCATCGCCGAAGCCAGATATTTCCGGAACTACCGCAGTGATGTGACCTTAGATGTCCGGCAGATGAAAGTAGCGCTCAAACAGCTTAGACAACTGAACCGCGTCGGCCTGGAAGATGAGCTTGACCTCGACAAAACAATAGACGCCACCTGCAAGAACGCCGGTGAACTGGAGTTCAAATGGAAACGGCCCAGGAAAAATTCCATTAAATTGCTCTTGCTGATGGACGCCGGCGGTTCAATGGAACCGTTTGCGGACCTGTGCAGCCGGCTTTTTTCGGCAGCTAACACGCTAAGCCATTTCAAATCGTTTAAATATTATTATTTCCACAACTGCCCCTATGACGTCCTGTATCCGGACATACAGCAGCGCAAGGGCGAATCAATTGAGCATTTATTGAAAATTCTCGAACCGGATTACAAGGTCATTTTCGTCGGCGATGCCTGCATGGCACAATCGGAATTGCTGGACCGCTTCGGAGATATATATTTTCACGGCTATCAGAAAATGTCCGGACTCGATCGGCTGAAACGGTTTAAGCTGCATTTTTCCCACGTCGTGTGGCTGAACCCCGAGCGTTCTGTATTGCGCAGCTATCCGACAGTAAAGGCAATCCAGAAACTCTTCCCAATGTTCGATCTGACGATCGATGGCCTGAATGCGGCAGTTAAAAAACTAACTACCAAGCGATAGCTCTCTTCAATATCTGCTGCACATCGTTTTATTGTCCGGTTAGTTATGACAATAGCATAGAACATAAACATGACGCTTACGATCATTGACAACCGGCGTACGAGATAGTATCCTATAACTCAAATACGTTTGCTAATATTTCCTTAATAGTATATTGCTATGAAGGGCATAGGTGCTGTATTTACTTTAAAATATGATCAGGGGGTTGTTACGTGAAAATTAAGGAATCCACTAGAAATCTATCGAGACTGTTGATTGTTGCCCTGCTGGTGGTTGGCATGCTTATGGTGTTCACTTCCAGCGTGCTGGCGCTATTCACCAATGGTGACTTTGAGACCGGGACTCTGGCGGGGTGGACACTGACCCACTACATCAACAATGGGCTTACCGGCTCTCCGCCGTTCACTGAAGCAAACATCGTCCGCACCGCAGGAGGGACTGATCTGACAGCTGTACTGGGTCCGGCACCCGCAAGGAGCCTTTCTGACCCCAATGCCGGCGGGGACAACCTGACATATCCATATGAAGGCCAGTATTGTGCACGTATTAACTTTGAATCAAGTAGCGCATTTGGACATGGCCGAAATGCGAATTCCCTTTTGCAGCAAAGTGTGACAACCGCGGCGGATAAGCAGGGAGATGGCAAGATTCACGTTCAATTTGCCTGGGCAGGCGTGGCTGAAAATCCGGGCCACTCTGCCAATCAACAACCCTATGTCTTCGTATCAATGAAAAATATCACAAAGGGTACTCTTTTATACGAAAAGTTTTATTTCTCCGATCCAACTAACCCGATATGGAAGAGCGCCTCCCCCACATCTACTAGTATTCTATATACCGATTGGCAAATCATGAACCAGGCGTTTACGCCGCAAGAACTGGCTGTTGGCGATACGGTCCAAATTGAGTGTATAGCCGCCGGTTGCAGCCAGAGTGGGCACTGGGGTTATCTCTATGTTGATGGTTTTGGCTCAATTCCACCCGGGCCCTGCCCGAAGCCTACTGTCATTAGTGTCACTCCTACCACTTCCGAGACCGGGGACTGCCCGATGACGATTACCATAAAGGGTAGAGAATTTACCGATGCCCAGTCGGTCAACCTGGGAAAGGGCATAACTGTGAAAAGCTTCACGGTGGACAGTGCCACGCAGATCACCGCTATTATATGTGTCGCCCCAAATGCCGTGGACGGATACCGCACAGTCACGGTGGCAACGCCTTGCGGATCAGCCACCAAGCTTAAAGCATTCACGGTTGTGGATCCATTATTAAATGCTGGGCCACCACGTGGATCTGGCTCTGTGGCTGCTCCGTCATGGCCTTTACCTGTTTCCATGGCCAATTTACAGGTTAAGAGCGCCAGCCTCTCCGCCACTACAGTTTCGCCCAATACACCTGTTACAGTAACAGCAGATATAGCCAACAATAGTACGGTCAACGGCAACAAGATGGTCACGGTGTATGTAAACGGTGAGATAGAAACAACTCAGGGTGTGACCCTGAACAGCAGCAGCGCTTCACAACTAACCTTTAACGTATCCCGCAGCGAACCTGGCACCTATAAGGTCTACGTCGACGGCGCCCCGGCCGGCAGCTTCACGGTCGAAGCAATCACGGCGAATGACGCCATCCTCATTGTCAGTGTCGCGTTCCTTGCAATCGCCTTCGTGTGCGGTTTGATCATGCTCCGGCGCAGGCAGCAGCACGGCTAGCATTGATCTATTAACCTGTTGAATTTAATTAGAGGGGCCCCAGTAAACTGGGGCCCCTCTTTTTCATAAGGGGACATACTCACTGAACCAGTTCACAGTGTAGACAAAGCTGAAACGCTACGGTTATAATCTTTTCGTGCCATCAGATCTGAAAATTCTTATTAAACACCAGGACATTTCGAAGGCAGTCGACAGGCTTGCCGCGGAAATATGCAAGGATTACCATGGCAAGAATCCACTGTTGATCGGCATCCTCAAGGGCTCATTCATCTTTATGGCCGACCTTGTCCGTAAAATAAATACGCCGCTTCAAGTTGATTTCGTACGTTTGTCCAGCTACGGCAGCGGTACGGAATCATCAGGGAAAATAAAGGTAATCTCGAAGCTTACCGAACCGGTAAAGGACAGGCATGTAATTGTGGTTGAAGACATTATAGATACAGGACTAACCACTCAATACTTTGTCGAATACCTCAAAAGGAAAAAACCTGCTTCAGTCAGGCTGTGTGCCCTTACAGAGAAACCGTCTCGCCGCAAAACTAAAACGAAGATAGATTACCTGGGTTTTACAGTGCCCGATAAGTTCATCGTAGGCTACGGTATTGACTGGGATGAGAAATACCGTTACCTGCCCGATATCTGCTATATTGAATAAATTTGCTGCCCATATTTGTAATACGTCAAACTGAAATATACTAATAAAATCACCGGACCCCGGAGGTGTGATATGAACCTGGCAGACCTGATTGCAGTGGCACGCGGTGATAAACCTGCCGACCTCGTGTTAAAGAACGCACGCATTATTAATACGTTCACAGGTGAGATTGAGAAGGGCAATGTAGCCATATCCGGTGGACGCATTGCGGGCGTGGGTAAATATGGCCAGGCTAAAGAAATAATTGACCTTAAAGACAACTACCTGGCGCCCGGCTTAATCAACGGGCATATTCATATTGAGAGCTCCATGCTTCACCCTTCGCAATATGCTCGCTCGGTGGTGCCGCACGGT
>JAPLHL010000424.1 GCA_026389655.1 Chloroflexota bacterium | reverse complement strand
TAATCACTTCATATCTGATATAATCTCTATACGAATAATTTGATGCGACAGTATGCTAGCTAAAATCCACACAGCGGCGATGATCGGGCTCGATGCCCAAATGGTAGAAGTCGAGGTTGATATTTCACCCGGCCTTCCCATGACACTTATCGTGGGATTGCCAGATACGGCCGTCAAAGAGTCACGGGACCGCGTCCGGGCTGCCATACGTAATTCGGGGTGCACTTTTCCCATGAAAAGAATTACGGTCAACCTGGCGCCGGCTGACCTCAAGAAAATCGGCCCTACTTATGATCTGCCCATAGCCGTAGGCATATTGCTCAGTTCGGGGCAGATAAATGCAGATACGTCCGACACACTTTTCCTGGGCGAGTTGTCACTTGACGGCAGCGTCCGCCATATCCACGGCATACTTCCAATGGTAGCGATGGCAAGGGAGCGGGGAATTAACAGGGTCTTTGTTCCTGTCGATGATGCCCCGGAAGCCTCGCTGATCAAGGATGCCAAGATATTTCCAGTGATATCGTTGAGCCAACTGGTCAGCTATCTTCAAGGCGAGACGGACATAGAGCAATTTACCGAACATGTGCCATGGCAGGACAACAGGCAAAACCACCAGACGGATTTAATGCACGTTAAAGGGCAGGAACACGCAAAACGGGCCCTGGAAGTTGCAGCGGCGGGCGGCCATAACGTAATAATGGTAGGACCTCCCGGCAGCGGGAAAACCATGCTGGCCCGGGCATTAGCCACGATTTTACCGGCCATGACGCTGGATGAGGCTATCGAGGTTACCAAGATCTACAGCGTTACAGGACTGACTTCCAAGGATAGCCCCCTGATTAACGAAAGGCCTTTCCGTTCACCCCATTATTCCACTTCACATGCAGGCCTGGTCGGAGGGGGAAGGCTGCCTCACCCGGGAGAGATCACCCTCAGCCACAGGGGAGTACTGTTTCTGGACGAGTTCGCCGAATTCAACCACATGGCACTCGAATCTCTGCGGCAGCCGTTGGAAGATAAGGTAGTAACAATCAGCCGGGCAGAAGGCAGCATGACCTTTCCCGCTAATTTCACCCTGGTGGCAGCAATGAACCCATGCCCATGCGGATACTACGGTGATCCTGTACGGGAATGCAAATGCACATCCACGGTGATCACACGCTATCAGAAGAAGATCAGCGGCCCCCTTATGGACCGCATCGATATCTTTCTGGACATCCCCCGAATAGACTACGAAAAACTGATAGATGACCGCCCGGCCGAACATTCTGAAGCCGTAAGGCAAAGGGTCCAGACAGCGAGACAGTTGCAACTTAAAAGGTTCGAAAAAGTCGGGCTAAACTGCAATGCAGAGATGACGGCAGTCGAAGTCAAACAATATTGCACGATCGACATCGCAGCACAAAGCTTGATGAAAACTGCCATGCGCCAAATCCACTTCACAGCCAGGGCATTTCACCGCACACTTAAGCTGGCCCGCACCATCGCCGACCTGGATAATGCCGATGTAATCGGGACCGCCCACCTGGCGGAAGCCCTCCAATACCGGCAGAGAAATATCAATATCTAGCGGTCAGTTTTGCTAAACATGACGCTGGTTATCTTTCGTGTTTATCCTTTTATTTTCGCCGGCTTATTGCCTTTGCCGGTAACCTTATTAACGGCCTTCTCTACAAAGGCCTCGTATGCAATATGGCCCCAGAGCGCTTTGTAGGTGTGGTACATTTTGGGTTCTTTTAGTCGCAGGACCAGCTTTATCGCACCCGAAGGGCAACTGGCGACGCACTTTCCGCATCCTATGCATTTCGATTGATCAAACGA
>JAPLHL010000449.1 GCA_026389655.1 Chloroflexota bacterium | reverse complement strand
AATTCACATTTTGGGCGGGGCTGAAGACCCGCACCCCACGAGTCCCTTTTCCGCCACCACCTAATTAGTCCACTTTCTTGAAGAACTTCTTCTTGGTGCCGCAGACAGGGCAGGAATCAGGGGCTTCCCTCCCCACCGTATAACCGCACACCGGGCAAACATAGTAAGGATAGTCCTCGTTATCTTTTCCCAGGCCGTCCAGCAGCCCTTTATACAGCTCCGCATGCACCTTCTCCACTTCATTGGCCCGATAGAAGCTCACCAGGGCATCCTTGTTGTCCTCGGCTTTGGCGCCCTCGATCATTTCGGGGTACATCTTTGTGTACTCATGCGTCTCACCACCGATGGCTTCCTGCAGGTTTTCCTTGGTGCTATGGATAGCCTTTAAGGCTTTAAGATGACTGATGGCATGGATTGTTTCCGCTTCAGCCGCCGCCCTGAAAAGCCTTGCCGCCTGTTTGAATCCTTCCCTGTCCGCCGTCTCCGCAAATGCCAGGTACCTGCGGTTGGCCTGTGATTCCCCGGCGAATGCCTCTTTTAGGTACTCTTCAGATTTTGACATGACCCTTAATCCTCCTTAACACTGACAATCTTTCAATAATATTATCAGCAGTCCACACCGCGCGTAATGACTTATATCACACTCTGTGGTCAGAGGGCCAGGGCAAAGTTGAGGTAAAGCTGGGCCGCCTGGACTACCTGGTTGAAGACAACCGACTCTTCCGGCGTATGGGCCGTCTCAAGCCGTCCCGGGCCCAAGATGATGGGGTCCACACCCGCCCCCCACAACACGTTGCCATCGGAATGGCTGCGGAAATCCTGCGTTTCCCAGGGCAGCTTCATACCCTTGCAAACCTCCCGCAACCTGCGCACCAGCGGCCTCTCCTGCGATATGCGGTAGCCGGATTGGGTATTTTCGAAGCGTATATATGTATCACCGGTTATCTCCCTGGCGGCATCCTCCACCAGGTGCTCGAGCTCAGCCTTCAATACATCCATACGGGAATCGGGCGGCAGGTGAAGGTCCAGCCAGGCTTCGCAGGTATCAGGGACGACGAAACCGCCGGGGAAGCCGGATAGCTGACGGATGTTATAGACGAGGCCGTTGGAACCCGATGTTGCATAGCCAGTGACCTGCAAAAGAAGCTTAAGCATATTCTCAATGGCATTCTGTCCAAGCTCCGGCATGGATGAATGCGCTTTTTTACCGCGCGTCCTCAATAATACTTCCAGGTAACCATAATGCCCGAGGCAGGGAATCATGTTGGTCGGCTCGGCAACCACCGCCCAGGGGAAACGGTATTCCCTGACCAGGGTCTTGGCGCCGTCGCTCTCCTCCTCCTCTCCTACCACCAGGGCCATCCCGACAGAAGGGAACTTGCCCTTTTTCTCAGCCAACACATTAAAAGCTTCTATCATGGCCGCACAGCCAGCTTTCATATCAGAGGTGCCCAGGCCAAAAGCCTTGTCTTCCTCCTCGTAAAAGCCGAAATCATCGAGGTCATGCGCCGTCACAGTGTCCAGGTGACCCACGAAACAAAGGTCGACTTCATCCGTCTTGGGAGGCAGTACGACGATGTTGTAACGGTTCTCGTCCACAGACTGCTTTTTTACGTTGAGCCCGGCGGTCTTGAGGTAATCCTCCGTGAATTGGAGTATTTCCTCCTCCTTGCCGGAAGGACTGTAGATATCAACCATGTCCTTGAGAAGTTTTTTAAGCCTCTCAGGTTGGACTTCAGACGCTGCGCTTGTGCTCGTTCCCATTTTTCTTAACCCTTGAGCTCCGCTTCTTTTCCTTCTGTTGTTCCTGGGTGGCCGGATTGTACGTCATGTAAATATGCTGCTGGGGGCTGTTAAAACCCTTGGCCCGGAAGAAATGCAGGGCTTCGAGGTTGTCCGCTTCAGTATCTACTATGAATATCCGCACCCCATCCTCGATCATTTTATCAGCAAACCTGTTAAAAAGCTTGCTGGCCACGCCCAGCCTCTGGTATTCAGGTGAAACTACGAGCCAAACCAGGTAGCCATATTTCCAGGCGGACTTCCTCTTAGCAATCACGTTGCCCAGGATGAAGCCGATTATCTGCCCTTCAAGCTCAGCCACCAGGCAATATTCCTGGTCGGAAGTGAACATAGAGACAACTTCAAATTCATCCCAGGTACGATAGAGGGTGGGAGTTTTTTCAGCTGTAAATACGCGTTCACCCAGGTGGAACACCGCCGGAATATCGTCCACCTCCATCTCCCGTATTTCAATATCGATTTTTCTTTTGCCGCCGTTTTCTTCTGAATCAGTTGCCGGCAGGCGTGTCGGCACTTTTTCCCCGTTGGTTTTATCGGGTTCCGCTGGATCGTCGCTGCTCATAAATCCTCCATTAATAGGATATCACGATAGGTATTAGATGGGATATAACGCAAGACCACCGTATGCTAGAACCTATAGCCTAACGCCCTTGCCTTATCGTAGCACTTCTGGGCTTCGGCGGTGCGCTTCAGGGTTTCAAGCGTTACCGCTTTGCTGTACCAGAGGGCAGGATTATCAGGAGCTAGCGCAAGGCCTTTATCGAAAGCTATTAGCGCCTCGTCATATCTTCTGAGCTCATGCAATGCCCCGGCCTTATAACCCCAAGCGGTAGCACTGTTCTCATTTAAAGAAAGCGCTTTGTCAGTAGATACTAGAACAGCATCCCACTGCTTGGTCTTCATCTGGGTATAAGCCTTCCCCGTCCAATATAAATCGACTGATGAATCCAGGGAAGTGGCCTTTTCATAGCAAACCAGAGCATCAGCGTACTTCGTCATGTCAATTAAAATCAAGCCTTTATTGTTCCAGTACATAGCCACATTGTCTTTCAGGGCAATGGCTTTTTCCACGCTCTCCAGCGCCTTGTCGTTTTGCTCAAGGTCACGATACGCCAACGCTTTACTAGACCAGGCATCGGCAAAATTACTATCGAGCTGAATAGCCTGGTTATAAGCATCGATAGCCTGTTGGTACTTACGGACAGCACACAGTGTCTCCCCCTTCATGAACCATGCCGCCCAATTATTAGGATCAGCCTGGATGGCACGCTCGAAGTACATGATAGCCCTGTCATTCTGGCCAGTTCTGTACATCTCCATGCCCTGATTATATAACGGCGCAACATCGGAATTGGCGCTCTTGTAACCCTGGGGCGCCGACTGGCAAGCCACCGCTGTGATCATAGCCACTGCAAGTATCAAGGAAAAAAATGAGATAAATGCTGCACGGCTGTATTTATTATTGTGAATTTTCATGGGAGGTCCTCAAAAATCAGTTACGTTATAACCGGGTATTATATCAAGATCGACATCAGAATAAATTTTAGCACCCCTTTTAAACCAAGTACAATTTTGCGAAATATAGACCAGACAGCACCCGGCCATAGAACTCACAGGTCATTGACACATAGCAGCAGTGCTAAGGTATCATTGATTCAAGGATGCGTTTATTTCTAATAATTTAACCAAACTTATTCAAGTTACGGTAAAATAAGTGAGATTAGGATTGCCAGTTTATTACCCGGCGGCTGGTAATACACACGGAGGGTTGTATGTTACACAGGATAGCTAACATTTTGAGTATTTTCATCCTGCTTATGCTGGTTTCTACGCCGGTACTGGCCACCGGCTTGCCGCCGGATGCCGGATTAAACCAGGGCATTCATCAGCAAGAAGGACATATTGAAGTTTCCACTGAGGCTGCCACCAGCATTACCGAGGCCGCTGCCACCCTCAATGGATACCTCGAATCCCTTGGACCTTACGATACCGTGCAGGTGTGGTTCGAACTTTCCAATGGCAGATCAACCACGCATCAGACAATGAGCGCCCCCGGGGCATTCAGCGCACGAGTGAGCGGGCTCACAGCAGGGACCAATTATGATTACCGTGCTGTGGCAATGTCCACACTTATGGGCGGGCAGAAGGCTGATGGCAGCTACGTAAGCTTCTCAACAATACATTCCATACCCCAGGCGCCGATAGATGTCTCCACCAGCTCAGCTTCAGATGTGACTTCGGGGACGGTCACGCTCAATGGCTACCTGTCAGGTATGGGGCCGTACGATTCGGTGACTGTGTGGTTTAGCTGGGGCAACTCGGGCAGTTTTGGCAACAATACCGGTCAGCAGGTGCTCTACGGCCCCGGCCCATTCAGCATGCAATTGTCCGGCCTGAGCCCTAACACTACCTACTATTTCCGGGCTGCAGCAAAACCGCAGGTAATCGGGGTCAGTACTGTTTACGGCAGCACAAG
>JAPLHL010000476.1 GCA_026389655.1 Chloroflexota bacterium | reverse complement strand
GGTTCTGTTATAAAGAAACGCAAAAAAAAGATGGCGAAACACAAGCATCGTAAGCTCTTGAGAAAGAACCGATGGCAAAGACGCCACGCTTAAAATTTAGGAGTAGTTAGAGTTGGCTTTAAAAACATTTCGCCCTACATCTCCCGGGCGCCGAGGAATGGTAAAGATCTCGTTTGATGATATTACCAAAACGGTACCGGAAAAGTCGTTGCTTGTGCCGCAAACTAAGAAAGCAGGCCGCAATAACAGGGGAGTTGTTACTACGCGCCACAGGGGCGGCGGTGCCAAGCGTAGGACCCGAGTTATAGATTTCAAAAGGGACAAACTGGGAGTCCCGGGCAAGGTTGCCGCTATTGAGTATGATCCGGGACGTTCCGCACGCATCGCCCTGATTTTCTATGCTGACGGCGAAAAACGCTACATGCTCTGTCCACTTGGGGTGGGTGTGGGCGATATTATACTGGCTGGCGAAGGCGCCGAAATTAAACCCGGTAATAACCTCCCCCTGGGGAGTATCCCGGCGGGAACAATGGTACATAATCTTGAATTTGAACCGAATAAAGGCGGCCAAATAGTAAGAAGCGCTGGTACAGCCGCTCAGGTGCTCGGCAGGGAAGACAAGTACTCTACTGTACGCCTGCCCTCCGGCGAGGTTCGGCGTTTTACCAATGAATGCAGGGCAACCATAGGCCAGGTGGGAAATCTGGACCATCAGAATATTAAACACGGCAAAGCAGGTCGAATACGCTTGCTGGGCAGGCGGCCTAAAGTCAGGGGTTCTGCTATGAGCCCGCGTGATCATCCGCATGGCGGCGGCGAAGGTAGATCACCACGTGGTATGGCGCCTAAGACCCCACAAGGGAAACCGGCACTGGGTCATAGAACACGTGTTAATAAACCGTCTGATAGACTGATCGTAAGACGCCGGTTTGCGGAGAAATAAAGAGGTAAATAAATATGTCACGTTCAGCGAGAAAGGGCCCATATTGTCATCCCAAGCTGCTGAAAAAAATTGAAGCGCTTAATAAAAAAGGTGAAAAACAGGTAATTAAAACCTGGGCCAGGTCGTCTACCATAATGCCGGAGATGCTCGGTCATACGATAGGTGTGCATGACGGAAGGCGTCACGTGCCCATTTTTATAACCGAAAATATGGTAGGCCATAAACTGGGCGAGTTTGCACTGACGCGGACATTCCGCGGGCATGTGGGCAAGTCTGCAGCCGCAGCACCGGTCAAGAAGAAATAAGCAGGTAAGAAATGAGAGTTAGAGCAGTAGCGAAAGATATAGGTATACCACCCCGCAAGGTTAAGCTTGTGGTGGATATGGTGCGCGGTAAGAAAGTGGAAGACGCAATAAACATATTGAAGTTTACACCGACACCTGCGGCCAAGATTGTCGCCAAGCTGATAAAGTCTGCCTCGGCTAACGCAGAAAATAATTTTCAATTGGATCCAGCGGACTTGAAGGTCGTTTATATTGTGGCTGATGAAGGCCACACATTGAAGAGGTACAGACCTCAGTCCAGGGGTCGCTTCAGCCCCATATTAAAGCGTTCTACGCATATCAGTGTTTTGGTCTCTGAGGAGGGAAAATAAGTGGGACATAAAGTACACCCTTACGGTTTCCGGATTGGAATCATACGCGGCTGGAAAGCCAAGTGGTATGATGAAAAACACTACCTGGAAACCCTGCACGATGACCTGAAACTAAGGGCGGAAATCAAGTACAGGCTTCGTGAGGGAGCGGTAGCAAGGGTGGAAATGGACCGGCAGGGGGCCGATATATTAGTAACTATATACACCGCAAGACCTGGAATAGTAATAGGAAGGGGTGGACAGAGAGCAGAGGAATTGCGGTCAGAATTGGAAAAGCTCTGCGGTAAAAAAGTGAAATTGTCGATCAAGGAAGTTGAACAGCCTGAAACTGAGGCAGCACTCGTGGCTCGTAATATAGCTGACTCGCTGGAAAGGCGTGTAGCTTTTAGGCGGGCTATGAAACAGGCCGCTTTTAAAACCCGTCAGGCCGGAGCCAAGGGCATAAGAATTAGTTGCGCAGGCAGGCTGGGCGGCGCTGAAATCGCCAGGCGGGAAACTATTCGTGAGGGCCGATTGCCGCTGCATACGCTATGTGCAGATATCGATTATGGAACTGCCGAGGCTGCCACTACGATGGGCAATATCGGCGTAAAAGTATGGATTTATAAAGGCAACATTATTCCTGAAGTAAGGAGAGAAAGTGTTACAACCGAAACGAGTGAAGTATCGTAAGTGCCATCGGGGCCACCTTCGTGGCAAGGCACAATCCGGTAATACGATTGCCTTCGGTGACTTTGGTATGCAAGCCGAGGAAGGTCACTGGATTACGGCAAGGCAAATCGAAGCCACACGCCGTGTAATAGTGCGTTACCTGCGTCGCGGTGGACAGGTATGGATACGTATTTACCCGGATAAATCGGTTACTAAAAAACCTGCGGAAACCCGCATGGGAAGCGGCAAGGGCGCTGTTGACCACTGGGTAGCAGTGGTAAAACCAGGCAGGATGATGTTCGAAATCGGCGGAATTAAAGAGAATATGGCCAAGGAAGCTCTTCACATGGCTGCTTATAAACTTCCGATTAAGGTCAGGTTCGTGGTACGTGAAACTCTTAAAGAAGAGGTAAAAGGTGAAACTAACTGAGATAAAAGCGTTTGGCGACGCTGAACTGCAAAAAAAATTGGAGGAAGCTCATCAGGAATTGTTTAACCTGCGATTCAAGCTGGCAACCAAACAATTGGTAAATCACCGCGAGTTGCCGCGGGTCAGGAAGAGGATTGCGAGGATAAACACGATAATCCGCGAGAGGGAGCTCGGCAAGAAATAAAAAATGGAAAAGAACCGGAAAGTCAGGATTGGTAAAGTAACCAGCAATAAGATGGCTAAAACGGTGGTCGTGCAGGTGGAGAACCTGCGCAGGCACCCTCTTTATCATAAGGTAATAAAGCATTCTTCCAGTTTCAAAGCGCATGACGAAGACAACATGTGTAATATTGGCGACGTGGTAAAGATAGTTGAAACGCGGCCGGTATCCAAAGATAAGAGATGGCGGATCGTGGAGATAATTCGCAAAGCTGATATAGTCGGTGCCTTGAAAGAAGATGTGGAAACAGGCAAATCAGGAGAACCGAAGTGATTCAGACGAATACCAGAATGAAAGTTGCGGATAACACGGGTGCCCGCCAGGTAATGTGTATAGGCGTTCCGGGTGGGACACGCAGGCGCTATGCAACCGTTGGCGATGTAATTACGTGCAGCGTAAAGCGTGCAATACCGAACGGCGTTGTGAAGAAAGGTGACGTTGTAAAAGCAGTGATTGTCAGGATCGCCCAGCATCACCGTAGGCCGGATGGGTCTTACGTGCGTTTTGACGATAACGCCGCTGTAATTCTTGATGATAAAGGCAATCCCAAAGGGACCCGTATCTTCGGACCGGTAGCAAGGGAATTAAGGGACAAGAATTTTATGAAGATCATTTCCCTGGCTCCAGAGGTGCTCTGAAATGAAAATCCGTAAGAATGACACTGTTCTTATCGTGGCCGGTAAGGACAAAGGTAAAAAAGGCAAAGTCCGGAAAGCTATACCGGACAAAGAAAGCATAATAGTGGAAGGCTTGAACTTGATTAAGCGCCATTCCAAAACTAAGGGCAAAACCAGGCAGGCAGGCATTATAGAGCTTGAAGGAACTATTCCTATTTCCAACGTGATGGTGATATGTAACAAATGCAATAAACCTGCACGCGTGGGATACAGGATCCTGGAAGACGGAAAGAAAGCCAGGTATTGCCATAATTGCTCTGAAATTATGGATTAAATTGAGGTAATCTTAAATGGCAAGGCTGAAAGAAAGATATAAAAAAGAAATAGCACCGCTACTGATAAAGAAATACGGTTATAAAAACCTCATGGAAGCTCCCAGGGTCGTTAAAATCGTACTGAATATCGGTTTGGGTGAGTCGCTGGCCAATGCTAAGGCGATGGAAGCTGCAGAGAAAGACTTGAGCACTATCGCTGGACAGCACCCAGTGGTTACCAAGGCAAAGAAGTCAATCGCTGCGTTTAAACTGAGGGCAGGCGTTCCCATTGGCATGATGGTTACGTTACGCGACAAGAGAATGTATGAATTTTTAGATAAGCTGGTCAGCGTGGTTTTGCCCAGGATACGCGATTTTCAGGGCATAGCGAGGGACGCTTTTGACGGGCAGGGCAATTACACTCTCGGTATGAAAGAGCAGATCGTATTCCCTGAGATCGAATATGATAAGGTGGATAAAACCAGGGGCCTTGAAATAACAATCGTGACCACCGCAAAGACGGATGAAGATGGCAGGCGGTTGCTTGAGGCAATCGGCATGCCGTTTAAGAAAAATTAGTTAAGGTTAGAATAATGGCAAAACTTTGTAAGATAAATAAGGCAAACCGGCCCCCGAAGTACAAGGTGCAGCAGCATAACCGCTGCAAATTGTGCGGCAGGCCCAGGGCATATATTCGTAAATTCGGCATCTGCAGGATATGCTTCCGTAAGTTAGCTTTGAATGGAGAGTTGCCGGGGGTACGGAAATCAAGCTGGTAATATATAAGTTAGCGGAGTTGTTTATCAATGGTTACTGATCCAATTGCTGATTTGTTAACAAGAATACGTAATGCTGCCATGGCACATCATGACAGTACTGTGGTGCCGGCTTCTAAAATGAAGATAGCCGTTGCCAAAATTCTTAAGGATGAGGGATTTATTGCTGATTTTTCCATTGTAAAGGGCGAGCCACAGCGCATGATTAAAGTCATTCTTAAATATATAGATAAACAGCCTGCTTTTATAGGCCTCGAGCGTGTAAGCAAGCCAGGACTCCGGGTATATGCCGGAAAAACGGAGATACCCAGGGTGTACGGCGGTCTCGGGATTTCTATACTATCGACCTCCAAGGGGCTGATGACCGGTCAGGATGCATGGAAAAAGAACCTTGGCGGCGAAATATTATGTTATGTATGGTAATTGAACTCAGTGAGGTGAACCTGTGTCTCGTATAGGACGAATGCCCGTAGCAATCCCCGCAGGGGTTAAAGTGAAAATTGAAGGTAACCAGGTTACCGTTGAAGGAAGCAAGGGTAAATTGACGCGCGTGTTCCATCCTGATATCAAAATTGCGCAAGAAGATGGAAAGCTAGTCGTTACTCGTGCCAGTGATAACAGGCTGCATAGGTCCTTACATGGCCTGAGCAGGTCGTTGCTGGCAAATATGGTAGACGGCGTTACTAAGGGCTTCGAGAAAAGACTTGAGTTGACTGGCGTTGGATACAGGGCGCAAAAGGCCGGCAGTAAAGTGACCTTGCAGGTTGGATACAGTCACCCGGTCGAATTCGATCCACCCCAGGGCATCGATGTAGTTATTGAGGGTACTAATAAACTCCGCATTGTCGGTATTGATAAAGAGCTCGTTGGCGAGACTGCAGCCGAGATCAAGCGTATCAGGATACCTGACTCTTATAAAGGGAAAGGCATCAAATATGCTGGCGAGCGGCTACGCTTGAAGCCTGGTAAGGCTGGGAAGACCGCCACTAAAGGGAAATAATAATGGCTAAAGTAAGTTCGAATGTAGC
>JAPLHL010000028.1 GCA_026389655.1 Chloroflexota bacterium | reverse complement strand
GTTTTTATTTTACATTATTGGCTTACTAATTCAAAACATGTTTATATGTTTATATGTAGACATACTTGACTTCAGCGGTCATTTATTGTATTTTTACAGTCGCTACCAAACTAGGGATTGAGGAGAACAACGAAGGAGGTGAGAGGAAATCTCCTGTTATCGAAGATACGTTCGTAAATTAACCTACAAAAATTTATTAAGGAGGAGACCCTAGAAGTGTTCAAAAACAAAGCATTAATCATCGTAACAATCCTTGTTCTGGCACTGTCGGTAGTAGCCATGTCATGCGCACCGGCAGCCAAGCCGGCACCTACAACTCCGCCCGCTACAACTACCCCGCCGGCCACCACCACCCCGCCGGCAACCCCACCGGCACCCCCGGCGACTACAACTCCGCCCGCCGCTACTCCGCCCGCGGCAGCTGCCCCCGAAGTAAAGACCTCGTTTGAAGCTACTACATACACCAATGATAAATACGGATTTTCAATAAAATATCCCAAATCATGGGTCGTTGTAGACGCTGGAACTTTTATCTTTGCGGCTGCTGCAGACAGCGGGATGACAGCTGACACTCTAGTTATTGGGGTGAATAATCCTGCTGAAGCAGATTTATCGAAAGCAGCAAAAGCCAATCTGGATGCCCATCCTACTTTCAAGAAGTTTGATGCGAAGGCAAATATCGATTCGACTAAAGCTATCACTTTGGCTGATGGGAAGACAGCCGGCGTTGAGACTGCGCTTTCTGCGTCGATCGCAATCTATCAGATCAAGTGCTTCTGTGTTGCCGCCACTAAGGGTGCTAATTCGATCTTTATGTATGCCTACACTGTAACTGGTGATCCAAAGCTAGCAAAAGAGATAGCCAATACATTGACCTTTAAATAAATACTTGCTGGCAAGTATTCAAGGGGGCCCTGCTCATAGGTGGGGCTCCCTTTTTATTTCGTATCAGGATTGGCTCTGTGATACAATTCAGATATGAATTGTACGCTTTTATCAGCGTAATTCGGAGGAAAGCATGGGTGAAAAGGGCGGTAATACATGGCTTGACCAGCTAAAGCAACAGTATCCTGATAAGTTCGCTGATGAAAACCAGATTTTTGGAAAAATACACCCGGGAAACAGGATATTTATAGGTACGGCCTGCGCAGAACCTCAATACCTGGTCAGCGCTCTGGTTAGATACGTAGAATCAAATCCCAAGGCATTTTTTGATGCCGAGGTATTGCAGGTTTGGACCCTGGGAGTAGCGGCTTACACTCAGGAAAAATTCAAGTCAAATTTCAGGCACAACTCATTTTTCATCGGGGATAACACGCGGAAGGCGGTGAATGCAGGGTTAGCAGATTATACGCCTATTTTCCTTTCTCAGGTCCCGGCCCTGTTTCGCAAGGGTGTTGTTGGTGTTGACGTAGCGCTGGTCCAGACCTCATTACCCGACCGGCACGGTTTTGTCAGTCTTGGTGTCAGCGTAGACATTGTTGTCGAAGCAATCCAGCAGGCTTCATTAGTCATTGCCCAGGTCAATTCACATATGCCGCGTGTCCAGGGCGACGGATTTCTAAATATAGACAAGATAGATTATATTATTCCCTACGATGAACCGATTCTTGAATTTAATGTACCGGTAGATGACGAAATTGCAAACAAGATTGGAGGCTATGTGTCCAGGCTTATTCAGGATGGTGATACTATCCAGGTCGGATATGGGAGCCGTCTGAATTCGATACTTGGGAGTTTGAAAGCTAAAAAGCACCTTGGTGTCCATACAGAGCTTATGTCAGACGGCATTGCGGAGTTGATGAAAAGCGGTGTCATAGACAATTCGAGAAAGAAAATTGATCGGGGGAAAACAGTGGCGACTTTTTGCATGGGCAAGAAGGAAACATATGATTACATAGATGATAACCCTGCAATCGAGTTCCGTACCATAGACTATACCAATGATCCCATTAGGATTGCTCAGCATGATAATATGGTGGCTATTAATAGCGCCCTGGAGATTGATCTTACCGGGCAGGCCACAGCGGGATCGCTCGGCAAAACTTTCTACAGTGGTGTGGGTGGACAGGCCGACTTTATGCGGGGCGCCATGCTGTCTCTTAACGGCAAAACAATACTTACCATACAGTCCACGGCGCAGGACGACTCCGTTTCCAGGATAGTGCCCTATCTTCAAGAAGGGAGCGGCGTAACTATGGTGCGGGGAGATATTCATTACGTAGTTTCTGAATACGGAATTGCCTACTTACACGGGAAAAATGTGCGTGAGCGTGCCATGGAGCTTATAGCAATTGCACATCCCAAATTCCGCGCCTCGCTCATTGAAGAGGCCAAGAAACTGAACATCATATACAAGGACCAGGCCTTTGTGCCCGGCAAGAGGGGCGAGTATCCCGAGTCTCTTGAAGTGTACAGGACTACATCAAAAGGGTTGCAGGTTCTCCTGAGGCCTGCAAAAATCAGTGACGAGCCTCTAATCAAGGATTTTTTCTATTCACTATCCGATCAGAGCTTATACCGGAGGTTTATCTCAGTCAGGCGGGACATGCCGCATGAAAGGCTGCAGGAATTTGTTGTTATAGATTACACGCAGGAACTTGTCATCCTGGCAACGGTAGGCAAAGAGGAAAATGAAGAGGTCGTTGGTATTGGACAATACGGCATAGGGCAGGATATTCACAGCGCCGAAGTCGCATTTGCAGTCAGGGACAAAGATCAGAAAATGGGGATAGGCACCGGGTTATTGGATTATCTTATTTACCTGGGGAAAAGAAATGGTCTGTTAGCTTTTGACGCTGAAGTTTTGTATGAGAATAAACCGATGCTCACTGTTTTTGAGAGAGCAGGGTTCCAGATAGTGAGTAGCGGGTCTGGTGTCTACTATCTGAGATTAGCTTTATAGCTGTTACGATTTTATATATTGGGAGGTCAATTTATATGGATATAGCTGCATGGAGGGACCTGGTTATAGTTATCTGGGGATCGGTGGGCGTATTGGCCCTTATTTTCATATGCATAATTATTTTTCTATTTTATCGCAAGACGGCTGCATTGATTGAATCCGCTGATTCGGTAGTTGTCCAGGTGGGTGGGGTGGTAGATTATGTTGATAAAGAAGTTATTCGCCCCGTTACTCAGGTGGGGACAATGATTGAAGGAATTATTAAAGGTATCAGCCTGATAAAAGAAATATTTAAAAAGAAGGAGGAGGATGATGAGTAGAGATTCAAGTGCCGGTTTCTTTGCTGGGCTAATAATTGGGGCATTAATTGGAGCAGCGGTAGGTCTGCTGTATGCGCCGCAATCAGGTGAAGAAACACGGCGTGTGGTCAAAGAAAAGGTTTATGTTGCAAAAGATGCTGTTGTAAAGGCCGCCGGGAGGGCTAAGGACGCTGTTTCAAGCAAAATAAATCCCGAGACCGGTTCGTAACTTATTCAATAACACGGGATAATAGCCAGGGTGATTCTATGGCAACAGGGCAAAATATTAATTGACGTGTTTATTGCAGTTTATGCTGTATTAAACGAGCGAGGTTTGTAGCTTGTCGTCCGCAAACAACACCTTAACTAAATTGGCACGTCCATTGCTGATTCTCATTATTATTGCATTGGTCATATGGTTGATGGCCGCCTCGATGGCAGTGCTGGTCCCTTTTCTGATTGGCATATTACTTGCGTATATGCTGATGCCCGTTGTCAACTGGCTGGAAAACATTCTGCCGCCCAAGGGTAAAGCGCTGAAAGCAAAAAGGATCATCTCTGTTATATTGGTCTTTATAGTATTTGCACTGGTTTTAGCATTATTCATTATATATATAGGGGCAACACTGGTTTCTGCTTCCGGGGCGCTTGTGGACAAAGCGCCTGGATTGATCTCGCAGGGCATGGAAAATGTAACGGGTTGGATAAAGGTTTTTGGCGGCGCACTCCCGCAAGCCTTTGCCGGACAGTATGAAACCGTTGTAGCAAACCTCGGACCGACTGTGAGCAAATTCGTTCAGGATTTTATTGTGGGTGGTTTAGCGGTCGTTCCTGCCGGTATGCCGACGGTCATGGGTTTACTGATTATGCCCTTTTTCCTTTTCTTTGTACTAAATGACTACGAATCATTCCAGAAGTATTTTTATGATTATTTACCTGCCAATGCCGCCAGGCATACGGCTAATATACTGACAATAATAGGTAACAATATGGGCAGGTATTTGCGGTCACAGCTAATACTGGGTTTAATTATCGGGTTCCTGGTATTTATTGGCCTGGCCATTTTGAAAGTGGACTATGCGCCTGCCCTGGCAGCGGTGACGGCGGTTACTCAATTCATTCCCATAATAGGCCCTGTAGTTTCAGGACTGATAGTATTACTGGTTACAATGGCTTTACAGCCGGACAAGGTATTGTGGGCCATAATCGTATTTATTGTTGCCCAGGGTATCTTGAACACAGTTTTCGTGAATTGGATCCAGGGCAAGTATATGCAGATACATCCAGCCATTGTCATGGTCTTACTTGTTGTCGGCGGCTACGTTGCGGGTTTATGGGGGGCGATACTTGCGTTGCCGGTCGGGGCAACAGTATGGCAGATTTATCTGTACTTCCGCAACCAGCCGAAGTCAACTGATATAGAGACTTAATTGAAGCTTGACACTGGTAATCCCTTAATGTATCATTTTCGTTTGGTTGTACTATGCCCATAGAATGGTATTAATGTTCATTTAATCAGTGGCATGTTCCTTTACTTAATTTCCCGTAAAAGCCCTGTTTACATAGTAATTAACTGAGCATAGATAATAACAAATATAAAGGAGGATCTATAAAGCAAGTTATGTCAGACAAACCTGAAGAGAAAAAATCAACTATCACCTCTATGTCGGTCGAAAACAGAAAATTTGAACCGTCCAAGGAATTTACTAAAAATGCTTATATAAAAAGCATGGCGGAGTACAAGAAAATGTACAAACGCTCCATCGATGATGTGGAGGGTTTCTGGGCTGAACAGGCTGCTCAGATAGACTGGTACAAGAAATGGGATAAAGTACTGGTCAGTGATTTTGCCAATGCCAAGCACGAATGGTTCGTCGGCGGCAAACTCAATGTATCCTACAACTGCCTTGACAGGCACCTGAAGACCTGGCGCAAGAACAAGGCCGCCATCATCTTCGAAGGCGATATCGAAGATTCCAAAACCTACACCTATGAACAACTCTGGTGGGAAGTTAACAAGTTCGCCAACGTGCTCAAGAAACAGGGCATAAAAAAGGGCGACCGTGTAGCAATTTATCTTCCCATGATTGCCGAGTTGGTTATCGCAATGCTGGCGTGCACCAGGATCGGTGCCATCCATTGCATCGTATTCGGCGGCTTCAGTGCCGATGCGCTTAAAGACAGGATCATCGATTCCAAAGCCTCGATGCTAATCTGCACCGACGGCTACTACCGCGCTGGCAAAGTAGTTGCCAGCAAGACCAATGCTGACCAGGCATTGCAGTCCTGCCCTGATTGCAAAAAGGTAATAGTCGTCAACAGGGCTAACAACAATGCACCTATGGTCGCTGGCCGCGACGTGGCATGGAAAGACGAAATGAATGCTGACGATGTCAAGAAACCCTGCGAGCCGGAAAAGATGGATGCTGAAGATCCCCTGTTCATTCTTTATACCAGCGGCAGCACCGGCAAACCTAAGGGCGTAATGCACACTACAGCCGGCTATCTTCTCTATTGCATGACCACTTTCAAATACATCTTCGATTACAAAGATGAGGACACTTACTGGTGCACCGCCGACATCGGCTGGGTTACCGGGCACAGCTATATTACTTATGGCCCGCTGGCCCAGGGCGCTACCAGCATTGTGTTTGAAGGCGTGCCCAACTATCCCAAGCCGGACAGGTTCTGGGACATCATCGAGAAATACAAAGTCAACATTCTTTATACAGCCCCGACTGCGATTCGTGCTATTGCCAAAGAAGGCGACGACTGGCCCAAGAAGCATGACCTCACTTCACTCAGGCTGCTCGGAACGGTCGGCGAACCGATCAACCCTGAAGCCTGGATGTGGTATCACACTGTTATCGGCGGCGGCAGATGCCCGATCGTCGATACCTGGTGGCAGACCGAGACCGGCGGTATTCTGATCACGCCGCTTCCCGGCGCCTGGCCAACCAAACCTGGCTCGGCTACACTTCCGTTCTTTGGCGTTGCAGCCAAAGTTATCAGAGAGGACCGCTCACAGGCTGGGACCAATGAGGGCGGTTCACTTATTATCGAGAAACCGTGGCCAGGGCTTATGCGTGGCGTCTACGGCGATCCCGAGAGGTTCAAGAATACCTACTTCATTCAGAATCCGGGCGTGTACACCACTGGTGACGGCGCCAGGGTTGATGAAGATGGCTACTTCTGGCTGATGGGCCGCATTGATGACGTTATCAACGTGTCCGGTCACAGGCTCGGTACTGCCGAGGTTGAGAGCGCTCTCGTTTCTCATCCGGCTGTTGCAGAAGCAGCCGTGGTCGGCATGCCTCACGATATTAAGGGCCAGGGCATTTATGCCTATGTCACCCTTAAGACCGGCCAGGTGAAATCAGACGATCTCAAGAAAGCATTGGTCGCCCATGTCCGCAAAGAGATTGGGCCCATTGCTACTCCAGACAAGATCCAGTGGGCCGATAGTCTGCCCAAGACCCGTAGCGGCAAGATCATGCGCAGGATCCTTACCAAGATAGCTGCCAATGATGTATCTAACCTTGGTGATACTACCACCCTGGCTGATCCCTCTGTGGTAACTGACCTTGTTACGAACAGGGTCTAATTAGTAATGAAAAACGGCGCTGCCCACAACGCAGCGCCGTTTTTTTCGCCATACGCCGGTAATGATTTTTCAATATGTGAGAGGAGACTGTAGATAATGGCTGAAGATACTAAGTTGTTCGGTATGAAAGCGGAAAGCGGACGCTGGATTTTCATTGTACTGGGATTCATCATTAATATCTGCCTTGGCAGCGTTTATGCTTTCAGCGTATTTAAAGTTCCTTTACAGAAATGGTTTGCAGATACCCACCAGGTGACCGTAGGGTCAATCGAAGGCAACCTACCCTTCATGATTTTCCTTGGATTCTTTGCGATTTTGATGTTTTTCGGTGGGCGCGTGCTGGACAGGCTTGGCCCTAAAAAAATAGGTATCATCGGCGGTATTTTAGTGGGGCTGGGATGGATACTGGCCGGCATTCTTCCCACTATTTGGCCCAGCATTTGGGCAGTTGTTGTTACCTATGGCATGATCGGTGGTGGTGGTGTTGGCCTGGCCTACGGTGGTCCGATTGCGGTTGCAGCCAGATGGTTTCCCGATAAGAAAGGCCTGGCAGTAGGTCTTACTCTCGCCGGTTTTGGCGGGTCCCCTTTTATCAGCGCTTATGTTGCAAGTGCGCTCATTAAAGCTGTCAATCCCTTGAATACGTTCATTTACATGGGTATAGCCTTTGTTATTATCGTCATACTTCTCTCCCTATTCCTCAAGTTCCCGGTCACTGGCTGGAAACCGGCCGGTTGGGCTCCCAAGACGACTGGAGTTGCTGCTGCTGCAGAACTAACCACTTCTGAAATGGTCAAAACCCCGACCTTCTGGGGGTTGGTTGGTTGACGGACAGGATAACACCGCGCTGGGCAGCTGTGATTAACCTCGCTGTAATTCTTGTTGCGGCTGCTCTTATGCTTCAGGCCGGGGTAGGTACAACGGTGCTGTACGTAATATGTTTCTGCCTGTTATGGCTTTGTTTGGGTGGCTGGCTTGCCATCGCTCCTACGTCGACTACTATATTTTTCGGCGCTAAGAACTATGCGCGTAACTATGGCGTAGTATTTTTCTCATATGGTATCGGCGCCATTCTCGGTGGCCTCATCTCAGGGCTGGCCAAGGATATATTTGGTGACTATAGCAAGGCATTCATTATTGCCGGGGCTCTGGCTGCCGTTGCTATCGTACTGGCCATTTTCCTGATGAAACCATTTAAAAAAGCCTGATTGAGTTTAACTTCGTAAAGTAGCGGGGGCCGGCAGATGCCGGCCCCCTTCTTTTATACGCGTTGAAACTACGGTGCTACAATAGTATGGTCTTATTTTAGCCGGGATATATCATATGACACTCAACAATATCGTCGTTCGCGGGGCCCGTGAACATAATCTGAAAAACATTGATGTTACCATACCGCGTGATAAGCTGGTAGTGATTACCGGTGTCTCCGGATCGGGGAAAAGTTCTTTGGCCTTCGACACAATTTATGCGGAAGGTCAGAGACGCTATATCGAGTCCCTTTCGGCTTACGCACGACAATTTCTTGGGCGCATGGATAAACCTGATGTTGATTACATAGAAGGACTAAGCCCTGCAATATCCATAGACCAGAAAGGGCCATCACATAATCCGCGTTCCACGGTTGGCACAGTAACCGAGATTTATGATTATTTGCGGCTGTTGTTTGCCAGGGTTGGACGTCCCCACTGTCCGCAATGCGGACGGGAGATAGCACGTCAGACGGTCCAGCAAATCGTGGATGCCGTCCTCGCAATTAAAGCGGGCAGCCGTATTATGATACTTGCGACGCTGATCAGGGATAGGAAAGGCGAGCATCTGCAGGTGATGGAAGACTTAAAGAAAGCCGGCTTTGTACGTATCAGGGTTGACGGTTATGTACGAGACCTTTCAGAAGAGATAAAGCTGGATAGGAATAAAAAGCATAATATCGAGGCGGTTGTTGACCGCATCATTACCGGTGATGAAAGCAACAGGGCGCGTATTGCCGATTCTGTTGAGACGGCCTTAAAGCTTGGTGGCGGGGTTGTACTCATTGCTATTACTGATGGAGAAGAGTTGCTTTTTTCTGAGCACTTCGCCTGTGTCCATTGTGGCATCAGCCTCGGCGAGATAGCGCCTCGTACTTTTAGTTTCAACAGCCCGCATGGGGCATGTCCGGCCTGTACCGGCCTGGGTATCAAGCTTGAGATTGACCCAGACCTGGTTGTTCCCAACAAGGACCTGACGATAGCTGAGGGAGCTATCAGGCCGTGGGCCACCTATACATGGTATTTAAACAATCTCGAAGAAATTGCAGAGCGTTATGGATTCTCTTTGAAGGTCCCGTTTAAGAAACTAACCAGGGAACAGGTGGAACTGGTTTTATATGGTGAGAATCCTGACCTGCACAGGCACAGGTACCGTTTTGGCAAAGTACGTGAATATGCCGTCGGATTTGAAGGTGTGATACCCAACCTGGAACGACTGTACAGAGAGACAGAGTCGGAAAACCGGCGTGTGGAAATACAGAGATATATGTCGGCTTCGGCTTGCCCTGTTTGCCAGGGTAAGAGACTGAAGGCGGAAACACTGGCCATATTGATTG
This sequence comes from Chloroflexota bacterium, assembly GCA_026389655.1. Taxonomy (GTDB): domain Bacteria; phylum Chloroflexota; class Dehalococcoidia; order GIF9; family UBA5629; genus JAFGLP01. Next base: position 1,487 of record JAPLHL010000028.1, on the reverse strand, counting down.
GCAAAATGAATATTATGGACGTGACCGCCATGTCCGCGTTTGAAGCAAGCTCCTGGGTGCATAATATTATGGGCGACAGTGACGGAAAGCCGGTGCTGACCCCCAACGAAAAAACGATTGCCCAACAGATAGTTAAAGAGATAGACTCCAGGCTTGGTTTCCTTAAAGATATTGGACTTGGATACCTGACATTGGACCGTTCATCGGTGACGCTCAGCGGTGGAGAGTCCCAGAGAATAAGGCTTGCAACCATGATAGGCAGCGGTTTAATGGGTGTGCTCTATATCTGCGATGAGCCGACTATAGGGCTACATCCTGCTGACATCCATCGGCTCATTACTACTATGAAGAAGCTTAGAGACCTGGGTAATACCGTCATAAGTGTTGAACATGATGAAGGCATGATGCGGGCTTCCGATTATATAGTTGACCTGGGGCCGGGGGCGGGAGAGCATGGGGGACACGTTGTGGCTGAAGGCACTATCCAAGATATCATGAAGAGCGCAGAGTCGCTGACAGGGCAATATTTAAGCAAAGCAAGGGTGATAGCTATGCCTGAAACCCGGCGGGCCGGTTCGGGTAAATATCTTGTTATCAAAGGGGCCAGTGAAAACAACTTAAAAGATATAAGCGTTAAGGTTCCTTTGGGCAAGCTGGTCTGTATAACCGGCGTATCCGGCAGCGGTAAAAGTACGCTCATGAATGATGTTCTCTATAAGAAGCTGGCGCAGATATTTTATAAATCCAGGGAAAAACCGGGCAAATGCGATGCAGTGACGGGCACGGAGAATATTGACAAGGTAATCAATATCGATCAATCTCCGATCGGCCGGACCCCTCGCAGCAATCCCGCAACCTATACCGGGGCCTTCACCCCTATCAGGGAGCTGTTTGCTTCTGTGCCGGAAGCAAGGGTACGTGGTTACGGCCCGGGCCGGTTTTCTTTTAACGTACGCGGTGGGCGTTGTGAAGCCTGCCAGGGTGAAGGATATATCCAAATTGAGATGCAATTTCTCCCGGATGTTACCGTTCCCTGTGAGGTGTGCAAAGGTAAACGCTATAACAGGGAAGCGCTGGAGATACAGTTTAAAGGTAAAAATATTGCAGATGTGCTGGATATGACAATCGAGGAATCCACTGCTTTCTTCGAACATTTCCCCAAGATCAAAAATAAGCTGTCCACATTGAATGATGTGGGCCTGGGCTATATGAGGTTGGGACAGCCGGCCCCCACCCTTTCAGGAGGTGAGGCGCAGCGTGTCAAACTAGCATCCGAATTGTCACGCCGCTCCACCGGCCGGACGGTTTACATACTCGACGAGCCGACAACAGGGTTGTCATTTGCTGACATTGATTGCCTGCTGAAGGTATTGCAGAGACTGGTAAGCTCAGGCAACACCGTCATAATCATTGAACATCATCTTGATGTCATTAAGAACGCAGATCATGTAATCGATCTCGGCCCCGGCGCCGGTGATGAAGGCGGT
>JAPLHL010000020.1 GCA_026389655.1 Chloroflexota bacterium | reverse complement strand
AGGTTACTTACGCGTTACTCAGCCGTTCGCCACTCCCCGATAAATCTTGCGAAAAATCAGGGCGTTCGACTTGCATGCATCAGGCACGCCGCAAACGTTTATCCTGAGCCAGGATCAAACTCTCTTATTAGTTTAGAACCTTCCTTCCACTATCCAGTTGTTAAGGTACCTCTTAGAGAAACAGCGTATATACTAGCATAGCTATTTAGGGTTGTCAATTAAACTCAAGCTGAATGTAATCTGCGATTAAACCGTGCACGTTTAGTCTAATAATACAGCCACTTAGAATCACCCGTGCTGCACTATATTTTATTAAGCAGTGTACGACCTGTCTATTTAAGCTACCAAATCACCCCGGCTTTTATTACGTACTGCTTTCCTGTCCTCTTTAGCTAACAGTGACAGTACAAAGCCTGCCGCGCACATGCCAACACCAACTATAAATGCGTTGCGGAAGCCCTGGTTCAATACGTCATGCGGTATATTAGCCGAAGCCAGGCTGGTGTTGAGTGCCGAATCGGGTAATACCGCAGAAAAAATGGTCTCGTAAATGGCTACACCCAATACCATGCCCAGGTTTATCAAGGCCCTTGAGGCTGCCGAGGCTGTGCCCTGACTTGCTTCCGGGACAGAGCCAAGTGTAAGGCTGTTATTAACCGGGACAAAAGCGCCCATAAAGAAACCTACAAGCGCCAGGTAAATCAAAACAGGTGTCAGGGAGGCTATCCCCAGAGTGAATACAAAGAAAAGTGAGGAAAGCGCAGCGCCCGCAACGCCGATACAACATATAATACGCGCGCCTGTGCGGTCGGACAGTTTGCCCGTCACGGGACTAACTATTATATAGATAATAGAGCTTATCAGGAAAATAGCTCCTATCACGCTAGTTTGCAAGCCCTTCTCAAGTTGTAAGTAGAAAGGCAACAGGAAATTTCCGCCTGCAAAGGCAGCCCAGGGAAACAGTGCAGCCAGGGCACCATACCTGAAACTGCTGATCTTAAAAATCCCCAGGTCCAATAGAGGATCTTTACACCGTCTCTCCCAGAAAATAAAGCCAATGAGCAAAATTCCAGAAAGGATAAAGGAAGCAATAATACCCGGATGTTGCCATCCAGCCTCCTGCCCCTTATTAAGAGCACTTACCAGGGCTGCCAGCCCCAGGAAGCTCATTATTGCACCTGCGAAATCAAAAGGCTTTTTACCCCCGGAAGATTTTTCCACTTTACGGGAGGGTATTACCTTTAACGCGACGAAAATTGCAACGACCCCCACCGGAACATTGATGAGAAAAATCCAGTGCCAGTCAAGATACTGAGTGATGACACCGCCAAGTGGAGCACCGATCACTACACCCAGTCCAGCCAACGTGGCCACGATACCGAAAGCCCAACCTCGCCTGTTTTCAGGTATATGCCTGGGTACCAGGGCCATGCCCACTGCATATAGCATGGCAGCACCTATTCCCTGGATACAGCGTGAGCCGACCAGCAGATAGATATGGGGTGAAAGACCGCATAGCAACGACCCGGCAGCAAAGAAGGCAAAACCAAGTATAAAGACCGTCTTGAAGCCAATGCGGTCGCCGATCTTTCCAAATATAGGCAGTGTGCTGGTGATAATCAGCAGGTAGGCCAGTGTTACAAGCGCTGCATCGCTCGTGCCCACATTGAAATAATGCGCTATTGTGGGCAGGGCAACGTTTACTATATAAGTGTCCAATGCAGCCATAAACGAAGCAAAGGCCACGCTTATGACAATCCAGGTCTGCATACGCTTATCTTCGATGATCTGACCAGTCATAAATCACCCCCTGGAAGATACGTGCGATATATCCGATTTCAATCATTATACATGAACTAATTCGATTACTCCTTACTATCGAACATCATATTCTTTGACTTTTCCCGGCGTCAGCGGACAAATATTACCCTCTGCAACCCGTATGAATCCTTGACGGTTCGAGTGTAACACTGCTACAATTCGTCATTGCCCGTCAAAATTTCAGCGAGAATCGAGGTATTTAGATGCAGCAATCTGGACCTGATAAAATTCGCAATGTCGCCCTCCTGTCACATTCCGGCTCAGGCAAAACTTCACTGGCTGAAGCAATGCTGTTCGATGCCGGAGCCATTACAAGAATTGGTAATGTTGCGGATGGTACAACCGCCTCCGACTATGATCCCGACGAAATCAAGCACAGAATAAGTATTAACCTAACCATACTACCAGCAACCTGGAAAAATACCAAGATAAATATTATCGATACTCCAGGCTACCCGGACTTTGTGGGCGAAGTAAGAGCAGCTTTGAGAATAAGCGAGGCAGCGGTCATCCTGGTCTGCGCAGCATCGGGCGTAGAAGTCGGCACAGAGCAGGTATGGGGATATACAACAGATGCCAAGTTGCCCCGTCTCATTTATATAAATAAGATGGACCGTGAAAACGCTAATTTTGCAGGTACACTCGAACAAATCCAGAGTAAATTGAACCCACGGTGCCTGCCCATCCAGATACCCATCGGTTCACAGAAAGCTTTTAAAGGTGTGATCGATATTATCGCTAAAAAGGCATATGCGGGAGCGCCTGCAAAAGAGATCGAAATCCCGGATGCCATGATGAAAGACGTGGATAGCGCCAGGGAGAAGCTGATCGAGGCAGTTGTTGAGATCAACGATGAAATAATGACCAGGTACCTCGATGGCGGCGAGATTACAACAGAAGAAATATATAAGTGTTTAAGTGAATCTATACTTCAAGGAGCAGTTGTCCCGGTGCTTGCCGGCTCCGGCCTCACCAATAACGGCGCGGTAGCACTGCTTGATGCGATTGTGGACTACCTGCCATCACCGGTTACCGCAGGGCCCGTTAAAGCAACTAATGCCAAGGGCGCTGAAGAGTCCGTTAAGCCAGCCGCCGATTCTCCTCTGACCGCGCTGGTGTTTAAAACAACAACCGATCCGCATGTCGGCAAGATCAGTTACCTGCGCGTCTATTCCGGTGTTTTTTCCAGCAATTCACAGGTATGGAATGTTAATAAAGGCTCGGTGGAAAGGGTTGGACAAGTCTCCATACCCCACGGCAAGAACCAGGAGGCAGTCAACCAGGTTGGCACAGGAGATATGGGCATGGTTGTCAAACTGGCTAATACGGTTTCCGGAGATACGCTGGGAGTCAAAGAGCATGCATTGAAGCTGACGCCCATTAAATATCCGGCACCGATTTTAAGCAAGGCAGTATTTCCCAAGTCCAAGGCAGACCTGGATAAAATGAGCACAGGCCTGGCCAGGATTTGCGAAGAGGATCCCAGCCTGAAAACTCAGCGTGAAGCAGATATTGGAGAATTACTTCTAAGCGGCATGGGCGACACCCACCTGGAGATCGGCGCCAGCCGGCTGCACCGCAAATTCGGTGTGGAGGTCAATCTCGAAGTACCCAGGGTCCCTTACAAGGAAACAATCACGGTCCCTGTCGAGGCCGAATATAAACACAAGAAACAGACCGGAGGACACGGTCAATACGGTCATGTGCTCATAAGGATGGAACCACTCCCACCGGGCAGCGGTTTCGTATTCGAGGCAAAGGTAGTAGGCGGTTCCGTGCCGAAGAATTATATACCTGCGGTAGATAAGGGTATCAAGGAAGCACGCATGGAAGGCGTGCTGGCAGGTAACCCGGCCGTTGACATGAAAGTAACGCTTTACGATGGCAGTTTCCACCCCGTGGACTCATCCGAAATGGCATTCAAGATAGCATCCGCCCAGGCATTTAAGAAAGGTATGTTAGACGGGTCTCCAGTGCTGCTGGAACCGATTATGCATATGACAGTCACAGTACCAGACTCGTTCACCGGGGACATTATCGGCGACCTGAATACAAAGCGGTCACGCGTACTCGGAATGAATCCCAACCAGGGTTTTAATGTTATTCAGGCACAGGCGCCCCAGTCCGAGGTATTGCTCTATGCTATCGACCTGCGCTCTATGACGCAGGGCAGTGGTACATTCACAATAGCGTTCGACCACTACGAGCCCGTGCCGGCGCTCCAGACCCAGAAGATCATCGCCGCTCATAAGGCCGCAGCAAAGCAAGAATAAAGCGTTTCCTATGGTTAATAAAAAGGCCCTGCCGTTTTGGCAGGGCCTTTTATTTATACTTTAATCAGACGGACTATTACTGGAGCAACTGCTTTACTTTCGCTGTGAAAGCAGGAACAATAACTTTCCAGTCGCCAACCACGCCGAAGCGTGCTTCTTTGAATATATTGGCTTCAGGGTCCTTATTGATAGCAACGATGGTCTTGGAGCCTGAGCAGCCCGACATATGCTGACTTGAGCCGGAAATAGCTACTGCAATGTAGAGCTCAGGAGCAATAATCTTGCCTGTGAGACCCACCTGGATAGAATCAGGTACCCACTTGTTGTCACAAGGAGGCCTTGATGCGCCAACTGCGCCTTTGAGCACTTTGGCAAGTTCCAGAAGCTCATTACTGAACGGCTCGGGACCACCTACGCCACGTCCACCCGATACCACCGCCTGGGCGTCCTCAATCTTAATACCGGTGACTTCTTCTTTGACTGTCTCAAGCACCTTGACACGTATTTTGGATGCATCCAGAGATACGGCCAACGGTACAATATCGCCCTTTCTGCCGGCATCCGGCGCCAGAGGCGTACTGGCCTTCTGACGGACAGTGGCTATCTGGGGTAGCCCATCAGTGGTAAAAACCGCCCTGGCATTGCCGCCGTAAACCGGGCGGGTGCAATTCATTGCTTTGGTAGCTGCATCAATAGCAAGTTCCAAACAGTCCATAACCGCCGCAACTTCCAACTTGAAAGCCAGGCGGGGAGCAAGGTCACGGCCCAGGGACGTCTGTCCCATTAATATGATCCTAGGCGCCAACTCAGCGACGGCTTTTTCCATGACCTGCATAAACGTATCGGTCTGGTAATCCTTGAGCTGTGCATCTTCAGCGACACAGACCTTATCAGCGCCGGCAGCAACTGCAGCCTTGGCAATATCGCCAACTTTGTCGCTGATCAAAATGCAGCTAAGTGATTCCTTCAATTCATCTGCAAGACGCCTGCCTGCGCCAAGTAATTCAGCCGTAATCGGCAGTAATTTACCTTCCCCAAGTTCACCTACAACCAGAATACCTTTATTATCAGCCATTGTATCCTCCTATTAATAATCCTGATAGTAGCGTTAAATGACCTTGTTGTCGCGCAGTTTCTGTGCGAGCAAGGCTGCCGCTTCGGCCGGTGAATCAGCAGTAACGATTTCGCATTTGCCTTCTTTCACGGGCTGGAACAGCTTTACTATCTTTGCTTTCCTGGCTGCGGAACCGACCTTTGCAGCATCCAGGCCAATATCAGCGGGTTTCCAGACGATGGGCTGCTTCTTACTGGCTGCCATAATACCCTTCAAGGTGGCATAGCGGGCTTCGCCAAGCTCGTTACTTACAGTAATGACTGCAGGCGTCGATACTTCAACCACCTGGAAGCCGTCAGCAACGATTCTCTCTACCCTGACTTTTCCACCGCCAATATCCTCCACCTACTTGGCAACTGTCACGCTGGGGATGCCCAGAATCTCGGCAACACCGGTACCTACCTGGCCATCATCCCATTCAGATTCCTGCCTGCCGAAGAATATGAGGTCGAATTGCCCCACTTTCTTTATAGCAGCCGCAAGAGCGGATGCAACGGCATAGCTATCGCCACCTTCAAACGCCGGATCCTCTAGTAATATCAACTCGTCGGCGCCCATGGAAAGAGGCTTTTTAACAACATCACGGACCAGGCCATTACCAAGACTGATGATACTTATTTTTTGGGTTTTGTCTTTGTCCTTTATGCGCAGCGCAGCTTCAACTGCCTGTTCATCATAAGGGCTTACCACCGGCTTAACTTCAGGTGGCTGGACCATCCTGTTATTTGCAGCGTCCAGTTTAAATGTGGATGGAGCTGCTTCCGGATCGAGTACCTGTTTACAGCAGACGATCATGTTCATGGTAGCAATTCACCCCTTTTTGATATTAGGTTAACAAAATTAACCAATCGGGAAGTTTACAATAAACCTATATCATTGTCAAAACTCGGAATGGCCATTTTTATCGCTCTATTTATCCCTGCAAAGTCGTTTTTGCACGGAAATCATAGATTGAGCAAATAAGTATTCACCATGTTAAATATTTCCCCATCCTGCCCTTTTACAGGGGAATCACTCTTTCAATAACCTCCACCCCATAACACAGGCTGTTTTCTCACCCTACAGGTATCCCTCCATCAGGGATACGAGAGCGGGCTGCTCCTCAGCGATAGCAGGTAAATACTCCGTCAGCACTGGTAGTGAACATGGTCCCGGCACTATTATTCCACACGGCCACCACGCGGATAGAGTATTGCATACCGCCCACGAAGAAACCGGCCGGGGCGTATGCAGTCAGCTCATCTATTCCACCGGCATGAACATCTATGCCATTAATGTACCAGGTGTATATAGCGCCTGCAGGTATATTGGCCGGTTTCACTACGAATGTATACCCAACCCCGGGGCCACCCGTTCCAGACGGGATGCGCAGTGATAGCGAGGGCTTACCTTCAACCTGGAACATGACAGAGCCGTTAGCCGCTTGTGTGCCTGTAACGGTAAACTTTACAGAGTCGTTAGCCGTTTGTGTACCTGCAAGGGTAGTCCACTGCGCCGTTACTTTTATAACGTATGGACTGTTTTTTGTATATTGGGGTGTAAACCTGGCAACATAATTGCAGTCACCGGTACCTATCATGCTTTCATCAGCGTAATAGGTATAAGCCGCCTGAATCGGTATGCCCTCCGATTTTGCTGAAAAGCGATAAGCTTGCCCCACCATACCATTCAAGCCGTCAGGAAAATTGATAGTCAACTTAGGTTTAGACTGAATGTCAACAGTTAGAGAGCTATTCGCCCTCTGAGTTACCCCGCTGGCATCCGTCCAGGTAGCCACGACCTTTATGATGTACGGTTTAGCTACACTGAACGTAAACGTGCCTTTATCGCCGTTACCTCCAGGTTGCTCATCAATAAACCAGGTATACGTTGCTCCAACGGGCAGGCCTTCATTAGTAACCGTGAATATATAACTGCTACCGGCAACGCCATCGCCGCTCTGAATATCTGGAGGGGGTACAATCGTAATCCGCACATTAACGGCTGCCTGTGACGTTGCTGCCTGTGACGTTGCTGCAGGTGACGTTGCTGCAGGTGTATTCACAGACTGCTCATTTTTAGGTACTGTGGTAGTGGCAGGCTTTTTAACGCCAGGCTTGAGGCTGATATGACCACAAGCTGTAAAGACCAGGATGACCGCCAGCAAGACGGGTAATATTCTCATGCTAATACCTCCGCATAGTATTTGGAGAAGGAGGGTTTATTAACTGGAACAACTCGATATCTTTATCCTCTTATATAACCCTGAGACAATCAAACGTGATTTTCAAAGCAATATTTCTGTTTATCGTCTCATAATTCAGGGCCTTGGTCAACAGTTTTATATCTCATTACAATGACTCTCTTTATGCCCTGCAAATCTTTGATAAACGAAACCTCTGTTCCGGGAAAGACCTGACTTCCCATAAGTGCGACTTCCTCGTCCTGCCCCAGTCCGATTTCCATGAGTAGTGCGCCGCCGGGCTTGAGTTTTTGCCTGGCCTGTTCAATCAAGTCTCGAAACAGCCCTGTGCCATGTATCCCACCATCCAGAGCAACCAGTGGTTCATGCTTAGATATTTCCGGCGCAAGTTGAGCCACGGTGGCACTGGCTATATATGGCAGATTGGCTACTACCATGTGTAATTTTTCAATAATTTGCTGCAGTAAATACCCTTTAGCTAATTTTATTCTGTCAT
>JAPLHL010000139.1 GCA_026389655.1 Chloroflexota bacterium | reverse complement strand
GAAAAAATGCACTCTTCCGGATAGAAGAAGGCCCCAAATGCCCTGGATGTTCAAATGACCACAGTGGGCCTATTTTATTTTTGTGCGATAATAAAATCATCCAGAGTCTTCGCCGTCAAAGTTTGGACCTGATCAACTCCCCGTCCGGTAAGATTTAAGGCTACTTTAAATATGACATCTTCATTCGGAGCTTCAAATATGTTGATGAAGTCATACTGTCCCAGCGTGGCATATTGGGCAAGAATTTTTACCCCCATGGCCTCAATCTCGCGGTTGTTGGCTTTAATCCGTGCAGGGTCTTCTTTGATAGCTTTCCTTCCTTCAGAAGAAACATTAGTGAGCGCAATGTAGATTGGCATAACCCCCCCCTCAAATGAAATTTTACTAATATCTTGACCAGATTTGCCTGATGGCTGTATACAGTTTAGCATAAATCAACAAAGCTAGGCACTTTAATGATACCTGTCTATAAGAGATACTTACGTTTTTCATTATGGATGAACATACATACCGATGTTTGTTCAATGGTAATAAATTCCAACGGAACTGCAATACGGATTTTCATCTTTTCCGGTGTAGCTGTCATTTGAACATCCAGGGCATTTGGGGCCTTCTTCTATCCGGAAGAGTGCATTTTTTCAAATTGGTCTATACCTTGCTTGTCAACACACAGTCAATTGTTGTAGGACCTAATTCTTGGGACATTAAAGATCGATGCTGATTCCTGAGAACGTCGTAGAAATACTATGTAATTTATCCCAAAAGCTTTTATAATGATTACTGAAAGCTGTGAGTAAAATTTCTCGATCAATTTACATTATTTACGCCTTATTAATGGCGCTTTTTCTGCTCTGGCCCGGGGTTGCGGAAGGGGTGTTTGATATTCATGCCCCTATTTCACATACCAACCTGGCAGCCCATGAGCCGGTAGTCCAGCAACTTGTGGATATCGTAGCCGCCAATCCCGCCTTCCAGGCGGATATGGAGGCTGCCCTGCTGGAACAGGGGGCTTCATCCTACTGGCACGGCAAGACGCTGGACGATATGTATCAGTTTTTCGATGAATGGGTGATTTTTTTGCCACATATAGACGATGCCAGGCAATACATGGATCGTTTTTACGAATTCGCTGACGGCGGCAGGGGGCAAAAACTGGCGGCCAGTGAACCGCTCAGGAGTTGGCTTTATCAATTTATGCTGGCTGTAGGCGAATTCAATGACAGTCCGGCCTCAGCCGCCGCCGTACACTGGTGGACTTGGGATCCCCGCATCAATATGGCCGATTATATAGTGCCGTCCGGGGGCTATAGCAGCTTTAACGAGTTCTTCACACGCAGGATTAAAGCAGGTGTACGTCCAATAGATTCGCCGCTAAATCCCGGTGTTATCGTGTCCCCGGCTGACAGTTCCCTTATGAAAATAGCGGATAAGCTGACTTCGTCCGCAACAATCTCAGTCAAAGGCGAGAATCTGAATATTTATGAGATGCTGGGAAAGGATCAGCTGGCGAAAGATTTTATCAATGGCAAAGCAGTCCTGTGCATGCTCAATACAACCGATTATCACAGGTATCACGCTCCCGTATCAGGACGTATTGTTTCGCAAAAGCAAATGGCGGGATTATATTACGGGATGGATGGCGGTTGGGTGGAGTACTTTTTTCAGCACCGGCGCGGATACTTTATCTTTGATACTCAGCAATACGGACATGTCGCTATGGTGTGCGTAGGCATGTTCACTATAAGTTCCGTAAATTTTATAACCTACCAGGGTGACTTCGTCAATAAAGGGGATGAATTGGGTAACTTTGCCTACGGTGGTTCCGCAGTTATCCTGCTATTCGAGCAGGGACGGGCGTCATTTACAGTTCCCCTGGAGGGAAGGCCCGTGCATGTTAATATGGGTCAGCGGAATGCCCTGGGAGTGCAGGATAAACCTGTCACGCATGACTTCTCTATGCAGAGACCCAGCGGGTCCGGGATAACAGCATCTCCACCCATACAAACACCGGTATTACTGCCGAATATCTTCGTAAAGAGCGCTACGATTTCAACCTCCAGGGCAGCTCCGGGTGAACGCGTAATAATATCAGCCGACGTGGTCAACAACAGCACCGTCAACGGGACAAGCAGCATCAAGGTATACGTGAATGGTGAGCTGGAAAACAGCCAGGGCATTACGGTTAATAGCGGCAGCAGCACGCCCGTCACCTTCACGGTCAGCCGCAATGAGCCGGGCACCTACAGCGTCTACGTCGGCGGCACACAGGCCGGCAGCTTCACAGTGGACCAGTTCGCCCCTGAAACCATCCTCTACCTCAGCGGTGCACTGGTCTTTTTTGCTTTCATCCTGGGCGTCATTTATATTACGACGAGAAGGCAGCCAAGGTATTAGGGCTATAAATACAATAAGTACAAAGATAACGGGGTATCATCAGGCCAGGGCAAAACCACCCTGGCCTTTCTCATTTACACCGTTAGCATTGCCCTGCTATCCCTAACTTTGGACTGTAATTACAAACGGCACACAATAACCGTACGCATGGCCGGATAGACATGCCGATGTTTGTTTAATGGTAATGCAGGTTCGAAGAATAGTCTGGCGACTGTGGAAACATACTATTTAAAAGTAAAAATCAAGGCATCTTGTTCTTAGTATTAATAGCATAAGGTTGGGCGAGCATGCTTTGCTTGTTAACTCCATGCCCTGCGGCGCGTTTTTCCCACCATTTGTTTGCGTTAAACGTAAATAACCACCGCCAGATAAGGAACGGTGTATACGGAATCGGGGTCCTGGTTATACCCCGTATGGCTTCGATTGGAACTGTTTGTCCCTGAGCCAAAGCATCACCTGTAGCCTTCAAAGCCTCAATAATATGCATGCACGGAAGGCCCTGATTATTCCTTGGCTTTAACGGCTCCCCACCGCTTAGTGCCTCTCCTGCGCCCATCGCCAGACCACCTATCCAGATTATGCCACTGGCCGTAGCAAAGTTCCGGCAGATTGATAAAGCGGGGTTGTTCTGGTACGATTCCGGGAACCCGTTGTTTGTAATAGCAAAGAGACGCTGAAGACGCACGTGATCATATTTATGCCGGTGGTTTGCGATCAGCTCTAAAGCTTTGGTCATCAGAAAAGGCAGTGCATCAATATATAACGGAAAGGCGAAGAGGAGCAGGTCAGCTCGATCGACGGCAGCAAGCAGATCAGCCTCTCCTTGCTCTGTACACAGACTCGCCTTAAGGGTCAGCGACTCAGTTCTCCAGTCGTATCCTTTCAGCCGGTCTAAAAGATAGTTCCCAAAAACACTGGAGGTGCTGTTACTCAGAGTTTTGGGGCTGCCAACGATAAGGCACGCGCGGGGTGCCCCATCCGTTTCAGGACGGCTCATTAATGCCTCTGCTGGCGGCATGAGCGACTTGACCGATTTACCCCAAGGAAACGAATCTTTTCTGGTAATAAGCGACCGAAACACTTCGCGAAGATGCTCGGAATCATCTGTGCTACCGATAACCTCAGCTGCATAATCCGGGGCGTGAAAATTGATGGCATTACGACCAACTATCAGCTTAAAGAGATTGGCCTCCGGAATATCAGGATTGTGCTGCACACCAATGCCCACTATTCGCGGAAACCTGAGATAGCGAGGTCGGTGATGTATTTCGCCATCATATAAGCCAAAGTAAGGAAGTACATGTGAAACAAATCGGTCCACGATCTGCTTGAGTTGGGAAGAATAGCCTCCAAATACGACTGGTGTGAATAGAATAGTCATGTCGCTCTGGATTAAAGCTTGTAGTATTTCACGGCCGCCGGCTTCGCCGAAGCGACAGAATCCGGGTGTCTCCAGCCAACAGCCAAAGCAGCCGATACAATGGGCTAACTTCATATCGCGAAGGGAAAAAACCTGAACCTCTGCGTTGCTCTGTTTGAGCTCAGCGTTTAGAATGTCCAATATGGAGGTTAGGTTCTCTTCACCAGTTCTTGTCCCGTCAATAACAACAATCTTTTTATTCAACTTTCCACCCCAGTTTGAAATAGACCCATTCGATCAACATTTACCCTATATCGATTATTTTACCATATTAAAACTAAAGCGATTTTGGAGCTTTCATCGTTCCTTACCTAAAATGGTCTTTACACTTTTGCAATACTGCTCCATCTTTTCTTTGGCCGCCAATTTTCTGTAGGTACCCATATTCAAATTTTAGTCTGGATTGGTTATAATATGTTGTAGATATCTAAATCTGATTGAAATTTGGCGGGAGAGGGAAAGGTAGATGGGGAATATGCCAGGAAAAACAATCTCAGCCATATGTAAATATAGAGCTATTTTAGAAGGGAAAGACTTGCCATATCCCAAACGTGGTTATAAATATGTGGAAATAGAGCTTGATGGTTTCATTGTCCACCGACCAATCTCTAAGACTGTAAGGAATTCAAGACGATTACCGCTGTTAATAGCATTTGCATCACATGAAAATCCAGAACGTAAGGTGAGACTTAGGTTTGATGAATCGGGCTATTATGTTGTCGGTTACAGGTGCATAAGAGAAAGAAAAGTTTTAGCTTTGATGGTTATTTGATTCATTACAAGTTGAGAAAAGGAAAAACTTGGCATGAGGCTTAACCTTGACAGAGTGGATAAAAGGGGTGTATAGAATTTGAGGCAAT
>JAPLHL010000438.1 GCA_026389655.1 Chloroflexota bacterium | reverse complement strand
ATTAATTGTTCTCGAATCCTTGTTATCGGAAAGGAATTTGCGCGAAGGAATAAGGGGAAGGGTAACGAGTAGAGTACGGGATTTCCAGAGTGGGGATAGGACAAAGAAAAAACGCCGACAGAGAATAGTTGATGAAGCATTTGGGGTAAGAAAAGATGTCGAACATGGTTTAAAATCCAAGACAGAGGTAGAGGAATATTTTATGGGATGTATTGAAGAAATCGAAGAAATTGTTAGACATGTATTTTATAAAACGATATATCTATTAAACCAGGGGTTGACCCTAAATCATATTTTGCCAGGTTTGAAAGAATTATGACAGAGCATTCTTTTCAATACCTGAAATTCACAGAGTGCAATTAATATCGGTTTCCTAAACTTGTCTCCAATCACCTTCGCTCGAGGTTCACATTTTGGCCGCACCCACAAATACGAAATTCTGCCAGACCCGCTCTTTATTCCACATATATCGACATTGTTTCTATAGTCTAAACCGGGCTATCTCATTTCAAGTGTAATCAGACAAAGGGAGTGATAATTATTTGCTCTATTTACACCTGGTTGTTTATTTAAATCCTCTTGTAAATACGATGAAGATTTATTAATGAATTTATAGTATGGGCGCGATGATCTTCACTTGAGCGATAACACAATAAATATTAAGTTGTGCTCAAGTTGTGCCGGATGTAAAATTGCGACAGGTGCTTCACCGATATAGCGGCCACCAAAATATATCCCGGAGGCAGGCGAATGTGCGAATTCTGTCATAAGCACGGTGAAGGTAAAAAATGGTATCTGCAAACCCAAAACTACGCTGAGGATTTACTCAGTGACCTGCGCCGCCGTAAATTCATCCATGAATTCTTTCTGCACCCAGAACACCTGCTTGAAACAGAGAAACAGATTAACATGCTTAACCGTCTCCCGTCCTTTATGCGGGCTATGATATCTCCATTTCCCATTGGCATACAGAAGAAGGAACACTATGGACAGGTGGTCCCTATAGAGGATGTTGAACATGTCCTGGGTTTTGTAAATTCTATTGTCCGGTTGCCCTGTATATGCCGCCAGGCCAATTTAGGCAGCGAACAGCGCTACTGCTACGGATTCAGCATGGTCCCTGATGCAGAATCTCAAATGGGGCATCTGGTACGTTCGTGTGGCGCAGAATACCTGTCCGGACCAAATACATCCGGCCTTGAAGCTTTATCCAGGGATGAGGCTGTTGATAATATCAGAGGGCTTGAGAAAAAAGGCTGCTGTCACTCGGTGTGGACTTTCATGACACCTTTTATCGGCGGCATATGCAATTGTGACCGCTCCGATTGTATGGCTATGAGAGCAACAATCACATTGAATTATCCCGTGATGTTCCGGGCTGAATACGTTGCCGAGCTTAATCCCGATCTGTGTAATGGATGCCGGCAATGTATGCGTGTCTGCCAATTTGGGGCCATGGGCTATAGTACCGCTAACAATAAAATTATCATTGATCCGAGAAGATGTTTTGGCTGCGGTATCTGCCGTTCGAGCTGCACTAAAGACGCCATAACGCTCAGCGACCGCTCTGAAGTGGCATTAGCTGCAAACTTATGGTAGTAGAGCAACCATAGAACAACCAACCTCTTGTCTATCTTCTTTTAGTGGAGTAATATTTCAATGACTTAGCCGAATCTTAATAATTAACGAGGAGGCTCCTTTGGCCATAGCTATACTGTATCGCGAAGAGCTCCGGGAATATGATTTCGGGCCTGGTCATCCGTTCCGCGGCGACCGCTATGAGATTTTCCCTGAGTTCCTCAAGGAAAGGGTCCCCGAAGATGACAACTACCACTTTGTAAAGGCGCCTCACGCCACCGAAGAAGACCTCTTACTGATCTGCAGTCAAGCTTATATCGACTTCACCCACTCATATTTCAAGGCAGCGCACGCCGGAAATCTTGACCACGTCAAGTTCGGCCTCTATCAAAGCATCGATAACATGCCTTTCGAGAAGCCGGGCAAGCTGGAAGAAGCGGCACGGCTGATCATAGGGCAGGCCAAGATGGGCTGCGACCTGATACAGCAGGGCAAATATAAGAAGGCGGTATCTATCGGAGGCGGCATGCATCACGCCAGGTCTGCCTTCGGCGAGGGATTCTGCCTGTATAACGACGTGGCTTTTGCCGGCAAGTACCTTCAGGAGAAGTATAAACTGGAGCGTATCCTGATCTTGGATACGGACGCACATGCAGGCAACGGCACATCAGAGTATTTTCACGAAGACCCGCACGTGCTTCTCATCGACATGCACCAGGACCCGCACACGCTCTATCCCGGCACGGGCTTTGCCAACGATATCGGCGCCGGCGCAGGAAAGGGGTTTACCGTTAACATACCCCTGCCCCCCAACGCGGCGTACGATTCATATTACCGCGTCTTCTGCGAGATCGTAGAACCGCTGGTGAGGGAATTTAAACCGCAGGTCATCATCCGCAACGGCGGTTCAGACCCTCACCCGGATGACGGACTTACCGACCTCGGCCTGCCGGTGCGGGGGTTCCATATGATCGGAGAGAAAGTCCGCTGCCTGGCCGAAGAGC
>JAPLHL010000456.1 GCA_026389655.1 Chloroflexota bacterium | reverse complement strand
TCGCGCGGCTGGGTGGTGATGAATTCATAGTATTGCTTCCCGAGATTTCAAGCGACGAGACCCTGGAAATAATAGCCGGCAGAATAATGCAAGCGGTTTCCGTTCCATTCAGCATATCGGAAAAAGAAATTGCCCTTTCCGTTAGTATCGGCATCGCTGTTTTTTCCCAGGAATTATCCGGCCTTAATGAACTGATCAAGAACGCAGATATGGCGATGTACGCTGTAAAACAGCAAGGCCGCAACGGATATCGTATTTATAATACTAATATAGATACTCAGCGTGATGGTAACGGATGACAGCGTATTAAACAGAGACTTCACCCGGACTGACTTCTATTTCTTAAGCGAGTCCAAAGCTTTCTGCCAGGAATCAACCGTGGAAAAAGCGGTATTCTTATTAAAGGCAAGGTAAAGGTCCAGCTTGTGTACAAACACCACCGGTTCGAGATCATCGGGGTTGACACCTGCCTTTTTAGCCACAAGTTCTACATCTTCCCTGGTACCAAGCCAGAGATCGGCAGCTCCTGCATCGAGTTTCTTAAGCCCGTCTGCAGTAGCGTCAGTAAATACAAAATTAATAAAACCCTGCCCTGCCAGTTTCTGCTGGCCGGCTTCATCTTTAACCGCAGCGATCGCTTTTACAGCTTTAGCGTCTTCCAGGGTACTTACCTGTACCCCGGAGCCCTTCTTAGCATAAAGCCAGTTTTCATATGCCCCGATTGGGCCAACCCACATAAAGAGGTGCTCCCGCTCGGCCGTTCTGGCCACTGAATACAGGGCAGTCCCAGGGTCAGTTTGCGTCAACTGATAGGCCTGGGCCCACGGCATTACTTCAATAGCAATATTCTGCCCCAGCTTGCCCATTATGGACTTCACCACTTCTGTTGATTGCCCGATAACTTTTCCATTTGTATCAACGTAATTGAATGGAGGGTAATCTTCGGTCAGGATACGTAATTTTTCGGCCGGCGCAGGTGTTGCACAGGACATAATTGCAATAATACCGACTAACAAAAGGGCAAGTAGTCTTCTCATCTTTATTTACCTCGTCGATTTGTATCAAGATTATACTGCTGCTCCAGCCTTGTCAATAGTTCCTTAATATTGCCCTCCTGCTCTTGATAGGACACGCGCTTGCCGGATAAGTCTTACGGTCAAATTCTACGCTTGATTAAAAACATACGTAAGCTATTAAAGGCCACCGGGAGTGACCTCGACGGGGATGATACTGATTGAAACGCGGGAAATCTAACGATAGATAAGTTCTTTAAAGAAATTACTGGTATAGCTGAGGAAGATGACGGGGATTGCCATGCCAACAGAGCCTGTGAGTATCAGGGTCCAGAACAGGTTGGCAAAAGAGCTTTCCCGCAGCAGGCCCAACACAAATACATTAACCTTTTCCAGCAGGCCTGTTGCCCGGGCATTAATAATTCTTATCCATGAAATAACTCTAATCATTTTGTTGTTCCACTCTGTACATATGTTACAACGCATTTATTAATAAAATGTTTAGTAAGGGGATTTTGTCATTCAATGGAAATATCGATAAATATAATATAGAATTTATCCTGTACGACAAATCAACTTAAATATTGGTTGATGACTGCTACGCTGATATGGTATTTTAGAAATCATCTGGAGCCATGGAGAATGGTAACTCTTACCTGTCCATTTTATTCCCGCATATGCAAGAATATAAGTTTTCCAAGTGTTAGAGGTTGAACTACATGCAGTCGACGTATTACTGCCCAACATGTAAGGCGCCGGTCGCCTTGGGGCAGAACTTGTGCAATAACTGCGGCGCTGCATTGACGTGGACTCCTCAACAACAACCTTATTATTGCCCCTATTGTTCTTCCGTAGTAACCTACGGCCGGGCAGCTTGCGGAGTCTGCGGCACTACGCTGGTATGGGAAGAGCAGCAGACATCCGGACAGCAAACCGGGTTGAATCAGCCTTCTCAACAAAACACCGGCGGGGAAACCTCTGCTCAAAAAGACGGCCGGCCCTATAAACCGACCAGAAAAAAAGCCCACGCCGCATTACGCAAACAGAAGACCATTGCCGCCATAGGCTTAATATTTATACTTATCATTAGTGTCGTTATGGTGATAATAAGTATAAGCTGGGGTTTAAGTGAGCAGAAATCGGGGGCTCCGGCGCTCTCCACAGGGGAACCGGCAATATTGTCCTTCACAGCGAGTCCCACCACAGTTGCCCCGGGGGAGAAATCCACACTAAAGTGGAACACAGGAGGGGCCACTACCGTATCCATTGATCAAAATATCGGGAAGGTAGCCGCCGCGGGGTCATTAGAAGTGTCTCCCTCAGAGAACACCACTTATACGCTCGCAGCCACAAATAGCATTGGCTCTATCACCGGATCAGCGACAGTCAATGTTGTAGTCCCCCCTCTCCCTGTGATATCCGCTTTCACCGCATCTCCCTCCGCTGTCAATCCCGGGCAGACAGCCAACCTTCAGTGGAATGTTACGGGGGCCAGCTATATAACTATTGACCACGGGGTCGGCACAGTTCCTGCGTCCGGATCAGCACCTATATCGCCTTCAGAGAATACTACCTATACACTCACGGCCGGAGGACGGGCTGGCTCCGTGAAAGCATCCACTACAGTCACAATGGCAGGGGCAACCCCCCCGGCAATATCAGTTTTTTCGGCAAAACCGGCAGCAATCAACATTGGTCAGTCTTCTCTCCTGCAGTGGGAAGTGACGGGGGCAACATCTGTTTCGATCAATCACGATGTCGGGCCAGTGGACCCGAGTGGATCGAAAGCCGTATCACCATCAGAAAACACCACTTATATCCTTACGGCCAAAAACGATTACGGCTCGATCAGTGCGTCGGCCGTCGTTGCCGTGTACCTATCCAAGCCCCCTGTAATAGGATCTTTCACCGCAACGCCGTCTGCAATCACTGCCGGGCAGTCTTCGACTCTACAATGGACTGTGACAGGGGCGACCTCTGTCTCCATCAACCCGGGAATAGGTACAGTAGATTCAACCGGGACTTTCAGCATATCTCCTTCGGATAACACCACTTACATTCTCACCGCCTCCAGCGGCGGGAGCACTGTTACGTCAACGGCCACAATATCGATAGTCCCTACAGGGACCCCGATAATCACATCTTTCAACGCCGTCCCCGGAGTTATTACAAAAGGGCAATCTACCGAACTGCGATGGAATGTCAGCGGAGCTACGTCAGTATCTATCGATCAGGGAATCGGGACCGTAGACCTCCGATCCGGAACTGTAGAGGTATCCCCGGCAACGCACACTACCTACATTCTCACTGCCACCGGCACTGCCGGCTCATCCACGGCAAGTGTCATTGTCACCGTAGCCCCGCCCTCCACACTCTCAATCAACTCTTTCACGAGCAGCCCGGTCACAATTCGAGCCGGCAATCAGGCGACCCTGCAATGGAGCGTCAGCGGCGCAACCTCCGTTACTATCGACCACGGCGTCGGCGACAGTCTTCCACTGCAAGGGACGGCCTCTGTAACACCCAACGTAGAAACGACTTATACACTGACTGCCATCGGCAGTTCGAATACTATTACGGCATCGGTTACGGTATCGGTTATAGCTGCCGGAACGCCGGTAATCGCTTTATTTACGGCATCATCACCTATTACAGCCGGGCATTCCACAACCCTGGAGTGGAATGTGGAGGACGCAAACTCTGTTCACATAGATAATGGTATCGGCACCGTTCCCCTAATAGGCAGTGTCACGACATCATCGCTTTCGGAGACCACAACGTACACGCTTACGGCCCAGGGCAATTCCGGCACGGCTACTTCCACCGTGACTGTCACCGTCAATCCTGCTCCATGAAATTTAAATGAGCTCGTCCTTGGAATCAGTTCAACGATTATCCAGTGTTAGCACAGCACCCCAAACGTGTTCATGCATCGCAACATCGGTCTCAAGGACTGAGGTTGGAGCAGGCGTTGCCCTGTAGCGCCCCCTTAAGATAACATAGGGGCGTTAAGCTGCTATATTCGAGATATTTATCATGGAGTAGTTGCCGGACATGAAAAAAACTTGGTCCCCATTGATTGCTGCCATATTATCTGCTGCATTAATTGTGATTACATCCGGTTGCGTCGGACCCGTGAAAAATGAGCGGGAACTGAAATCGGCCACTGAAAACATGCAGGTGATAATTCAGTCCAAGATGGCTAACCTCAACAATGCCGTATCCGAGGCTGCGAAAAAAATCGCAAAAAGCGGACTGCAGGGCGAAGAGACGCGGGTGATACTGAGCGGGCTTTGCAAGAAGTATCCCTACCTGGTCGACTGCTCAACAGCGAATCCTCAGGGAAAGATGATTACCGTGGCGCCCGAGGAATACCGCCATTATGAAGGGACGGAGACTGCCACTACAGAGGCCTCGAAAAAGTTCTTTGCAGGGTTTAGTGAAAATAAGAAACCGATGCTGAGCAGTGTCTTCAGGGCAGTGGAGGGGATCGATGTTGTAGTACTGGTCTGGCCGGTCGTAACGGAGAAGGGTGAGTTGCTGGGCTCGGTCAGCGCCCTGTTTAAACCCGAAGGCCTGCTGGGAGGGACCATTGCTCCAGCTGCAGAGGTAAGGGCCATTAAAGTAAATGTCGCACAGACCGACGGGCTGACTATTTACTGTTCCAACGGCAAAGAGACCGGCAAGAACCTGCTGACGGACCCGCGTTACAAGGATTACCCCGAACTGGTGGCGATGGGTGAGAAGATGGTCGCCCAGAAGACGGGTTTGGCTGATTACACTTTTATCGACGATACCACAGGAAATCCCATAAAAAAGACAGCCTTCTGGACCACCGTTGGGTTGCACAGCACCGAGTGGAGGCTGGTATCAATCGCGGAATTGGGAGAGTGAGGGTCATTATGAAACTCGGAACAAAGGAAACCAATCCTTGTTTGTCGTTAGCACAATAATAGTCATAGCGGGTCCTGTGAAAATACATAGTAGGAGGCTAAGATGAATCCGGATTTTAACAACTGGAAGGATGCGCGCTTCGGCATATTTGTGCACTGGTCGCACATCTCGCAGCAGGGCGTTGAGATATCCTGGCCGCTGACCGGCAAAGTACCGATGTTTCCGCTGGCCCAGGACGTTCCCGTAGAGCAGTACCATTCCAGTGCAGCCACCTTCAATCCCAAGAAATGGGACGCCCGCGCACTGGCGCGAACGCTACGGGACGCCGGGGCACAATACGCCGTCATCACGGCCAAGCACCACGACGGCTATGCAATGTACGATACCAAACTGTCGGACTTCTCCATCATGCACTCACCTTACGGGAAAGATGTCGTACGCCAATTCACCGATGCAGTGCGGGCGGAAGGAATGGGCGTGGGGATCTATTTCACGCTTCCAGACTGGCACCATCCTGACTACCCCGCTTTCACCGATGCCGACAAGCCTTACCATTATTTCGGCGGCGGGCCCCAGCCGGAGCCGCAGCAATGGCAGCGTTACCTTGATTTCCTGTTCGGCCAGGTTAGGGAAGTGCTCAGCAACTACGGCAAGATCGACCTGATCTGGTTCGACGGGTATTGGGAGCACACGCCTGAACAGTGGAAATCGGTCGAACTGGGAAATATGATCCGTTCACTGCAGCCCGGTATAGTCATCAACGACCGCCTGCCACTGAACAACGATTTCGACACACCGGAGCAGTTCATACCTCCCAAGCCCGCTGACCGTCCATGGGAAACCTGCATGACGATGAACACGAGCTGGGGATATAACAAGGACGATAAGCAATATAAGTCGGCCACACAGTTAATACACACGCTTTGCGAAGTGGCCGGACGCGGCGGCCATTTCCTGTTGAACGTAAGCCCGATGGGCGACGGCAGACTACCGTCTGAGCACACTGAACGGCTGTCCGCCATCGGCGGCTGGATGTCCCTCAACAGCGAAGGCGTCAAGGGCACAAGTGCAGGGCTGGAGCCCTACCAGTTCTACGGCCCGACCACGCGAAAAGGAAACACCATCTACCTTCACCTGTTGATGAAGCCGTACGAGACCGTTACCCTGCGGAACGTGCACGTGAATAAAGTGGAATCGGTGCGCATTTTAGGAAAAGGCACGAACCTGAATTACTCAAAACACCTGGGTGCAAACGACCAGATTATGGAGGGCTTAGGGTTTACAGATCCGCTGGGCGACCTGATAATCGAGACGCCAACTTCCGTCTTAGACGATTACGCAACGGTTATTGCCGTCGATTTCAAACCCGCAAAATAGGTACGCCCAGTGACCGGTTGTTGCGCACCAGTGGGAAACGAGCGGCAGGTGTTGCCCGGAACATGATTATTTTGAATGAAAAGGGGTTATCCAAACGCTCCAACAATTGCTTATAAGAGGATAAAATGATTATTAAAGAAAACGAAGTAGAGCAATTTGATTTTGATGGATTAAAAATTACAGATTATACTGCAAAACTAGATGAGAATTCCTCATTTGCAACAATTTCTGTTCTTCCGCAAATCAGTCACAAATTATCTTGGTCAAAAAGATCAAATAAATATTACTACATAATTGCAGGAGAAATTAATTTCATCATAAACGATAAAGAATATGTTTTATCACATGGTGATTTATGTGTAATAAAAAAAGGTGAAAAATTCAAATATAAAAACAATTCTAGTGAAATTGTAAAAATGATTTTAGTTCATACGCCAAATTTTAAATTAGATCAAGAAATGTTTGAATGATAAAGAAATTTAGACCCGCTGGTGTAAATCGTAGCTAATTACTGGCAATGATATTGCCTGATTGGATGGTGGGCGATACTGGATTTGAATCAGTGATCCTCTGTATGTAAGCACTCAGTCGCCACTATTGCAACACATACAAACCGATATCAGGCTTCAACGGGCTGCTACTCCCCATGATGCTCCCGCTGTAGATTTAATTGTCATAGCATATCAAGTGCTTCTCTACCGGTCATGCCAATCTTTATGCCTAGTTTGGCAGCTGCAGTGTTCACTTCCTTGACTATCCCTCTCTGCAGGTCATCAATCGTAGCAATTGGATTTCCATCAGAAGATTTCACACGGACCGCAGGGTAGCGAAAGGAATCTAAGGCCATTACATCAAACGCCCCACATCCTACCATACCAATATCTGTAATTACAC
>JAPLHL010000072.1 GCA_026389655.1 Chloroflexota bacterium | reverse complement strand
ATCTAATATCGCATGGGAGGGAAGTATGGGATGAATTCAAAATTGCCTTCACACAATGAAAAACTAATTACTAGCTTCGGGGCATATTCCCCAAGGGGAATACAAATTTATTATAATACCACCAAAAACCGGCTGTCAACATGCGAAAGGCGCCCCGATATCGGGGCGCCTTAGAAGAAGAGCTATATGATCGTCCAGTAGGGTAGGCCTATTTATTGTAATCGTAGAAGCCTTTGCCTGACTTACGGCCGAGATGTCCGGCTGTCACCATCTTGCGCAGTAGCACGGGAGCAACAAATTTAGGACTCTTAGTCTCAGCATACATTGCATCCAACACAAAGAGAATGGTATCAAGACCGGCCAGGTCTGCAAGGGTGAAAGGACCCATCGGGTAATTCAACCCCAGCTGTACTCCGGTATCGATATCTTCCTTGGAAGCAACGCCGTTTTCTAACATCTCTATTGCCTCTACCATATAAGGCATATATGCACGATTTACGATGAAGCCCGGGCGGTCGGGCGCAACGATGACCGTCTTGCCAAGTGACTTTCCCCATTCCGTTGCAGCGTCAATGGTTGCCTTGCTGGTTGTAATGGTCTTGACCAGCTCCAACAATTTCATAATGGGTACAGGGTTGAAAAAATGGCAACCCAGCACTATTTCCGGCCTCTTGGTTACAGCAGCAACGTTCATCACCGAAAGACAGGAGGTATTTGTGCTGAGTATTGCATCGGGTTTACATATTTTGTCCAGATCTGTAAAAATTTTCTTCTTCAAGTCCAGGTTCTCAACGGCAGCTTCGACCACCAGGTCGCAATCTTTGAAATCCTGCATATCTGTGGTGCCTTTGATTTTACCCAGGGCTGCGGCTTTATCTGCATCACTGATTTTGCCTTTTTCCACTGCTTTGGACAGCGACTGATTGATGGCAGCCATGCCTTTATCCAGCAGTTCTTTATTTATCTCAGATACAACCACATCATAGCCCGATTTTGCACTTACTTCGGCTATTCCCCGCCCCATCAGGCCACAACCAACTACTCCGACTTTCTTAATTGCCATTTATATCTCCTTTTTAAATATTATTTGGCTTTGAAATTCGCTTTTCGTTTCTCTATGAAAGCCTGCCGCCCTTCTTTGAAGTCCTCAGAGCGGGTAACATATCGTTCAAGCTGGTACTCCAATTCCAATCCACTGGCCAATGTTATCTCCAATCCCTGCATCATAGCCTGTTTAGCCGATCTTACTGCCAGGGGAGCGGGTTTTAACAGGGCTTCAGCCATTTTTCTCGCTTCATTCATCAGTTCGGCGGCCGGTACTACTTTATTGACGAGGCCGATGCGGTAGGCTTCCTGGGAATCGATTGGCCTGCCTGAAGTTAATATCTCGGCAGCTTTAGCCAGCGGTATGGCACGCGGCAGCCTTTGTGTACCTCCCCACCCGGGAATTAGCCCAATGTTGATTTCGGGAAAACCAAAAGTGGCATTTTCAGCTGCAATCCTGATATCACAAGCCAGGGCTACTTCAAAACCACCTCCCAGGCATGCTCCGTTAATAGCCGCAATCAGAGGTTTCCATATTTGCGTGTCCTCACAAATGGCAGGAGCCGGCATTTCACCGCGGTTGGTACTTTCCTGGATTCTGGGCAGCGTAGTCTTGATATCCGCACCCACGGAAAAAGCCCTCTCACCCGTTGCCGTAATTATGCCGACCCACAATCCGTCATCAGCATTGAAATCATACAGGCACTTATTAAATTCACTTATCTGGTCAGGATCGAATGAATTTAAAGCCTCGGGCCGGTTGAGGGTTATAATGGCGATCTTACCTTCTTTTTGGTAGCCAACTGCCATGGGAATACCTCCTTATTGTCCGATTGATTAACGATCAATTATATCAAAACTGAAAAACTCGAAGTTTAGAATTTTCTCTAATTTTGTCTGGAATTTAGTTATTGGAATTTCCCGAAGTGGTTTGAGGGGTTATTTCTTTAGATGCGCCGCCACTTCACGCGCCAGCTTTTCGCTTTCAGCACTATCAAGCCCCTCCCCTACTTCAAGCCTGCGGACCAGGGCTTCTATTTCCGGCGACTTTTCAAATAAGCCAGCGATTTCCCGGTTCTGTTCGGCAATTTCTGCATCAAGCATGGTGAAGTCTATGCCAAGATTCAATTTCGAATTGAGGAAGTATACAATTCTCTTGCAGGCGCGGGGGTCATCTACCGGCAAAAGATAATAAGGGACTGGCACCCACAGGTTGACCGCCGCTATCCCCCTCTGCCGGGCAAGCCATAAAAGATAAGAGCTCATGGTTGGCTTTTGCCCCGGAGGCGTCTCATAATCGGTATCGGATACCACGTTAAACGGCTCCAATTCTACTCTGGTTGCCGCTGAGTTTATAATGGAAATGAGCGTACGCGGCATGGTATGAGCGGAAGCGGCTACCATAGCTCCCAGGGTATATATCTCTCTAACCCCGCATTCCTGTGCAGCATCCAGCAAGGCATTTAAAAACCCGTGCCATTCCACCCGCGGAATATTACTTTTGAAAATCACCAGGTTGCGCTGGCTGCTTCCATAAAACTTGCTTTCAGGAAATTGGGCCACGTCGTTTTCCACCGACACCCCGGCCATCGGGAAAAAACCTTCCGGCAAGATCTCGCCGAACTCACTGCATCCAAGGCCCTGTATTAAATAGTCTGCCGCACGTATAGCGAGTCTGCTGGCATCTTCTTTCCACCCAACAATCAATGCCGTGTTCTGTAACTTCGGCCTGTCATAGAATTTCATTACCGCTGATGCATTCAATGCTGCTCGCCTCCGCCTCCCTTTTTAAAGAACCTGTCAACGTCCTCCAGTATTCTTCTCTTATCTTCCTCTGTTATCACCTCGCCGCTCTCCGGTGCGGCCACCGTCACCTGCTTCAAGCGGTCGAGCTGGTCTTTCACTTCCTGCGGCAGTTTTTCATAAAGCCCTGTAAGCTCTTTTTCGCTCTCCTCCGCAAGATGATTGACTATTTCCATATCCATCCAGATTCCAAGCGCAGCAGTCAGCACTTCAAGTACCGACTTGGATCCCTTGGGATAAGGGAAGGGAAATCCCTGAAGATACACCGGTATTTCACCCATCAGGCATATAGCATCTATTCCCCTGTGCCTCGCAACTCCCAGCAGGAGACCGTTCAGACCTGTTATAATGCCCTGCCCCTCACGGCCTTCTACGCCGGACATAATAATCGTATTATCGTATCGCATTACCTCTTCCAGTAGCACTTTGGAATTTGGCACGGCCCAAACCCCGGACCTTGCCGTATGGTGCAAAGGCGCTACGGCAGCTCCGGATGTGTATATCCGTTTGCAACCGAATTTTTGGGCAACGTCCACTACCATGTTCGCCATAGCATAAGCTTTGCTTCCTTCGGCATATATCCTTCCGCCCTCAGTAGGCTGCTCTTCGCCCGTGAAGAAGATGACATCCCGTTTATCAGTCCTCTGGAAATAGAATTCGCTGGCAGGGAAGTTCAAGTCAACCAGTTCCCCATTGCGGATAATTGCCTTATTGGGATAGAAAAAATCCCACGGTTCAATATATGCTAGTTGCTCGGCACGTAATGACCTGCGCATAGCATCCACAGCGATCAAGCCGATATTGCCTATGCCTGGCCAGCCTGCCACCATCACAGGATCAATTAAATCAGGCTCCTTTATATATCTTATGCCCATATTTAACACACGAGTAAAAATATTATAGCATAATACATATTTACGGCTTCCCCGAACACTTCAATTTCATTTATTTGTATTAAAGTCTAATTTAAATCCACGTCAGAATACTTGACATTATCAGAGCATATATATAATTATTACAATTATGTAAGATACTTCTTTTGTCCGAGATCCAACGCGGTAAGGCAGGGGGAACGCCAATCAGGGATATAACATGAGAATCCTTGTAGTTGACGACAGCACTGATAACCTGAGGCTGTTTCAAGCCATACTTGAAAAAAATAACTACGAGGTGACGACCGCCTTAAACGGCGAGGAAGCGCTGCAAATACTCCGCGACACGACAGCCGACTTAATTTTATCGGATATACTCATGCCCGTTATGGACGGGTTCAGGTTTCTACAGGAGTGCAAAGCCGACGCAAAACTACAAAAAATACCTTTTATCTTCATTACAGGCGCCTTCCTTGATCAGAAAGATGAAGATCTGGCTTTAAAAATGGGTGTTGTGGCATTTGTGCGAAAGCCAGTCGAACTGGATAGCCTGATAAGCCAGGTTGAAGAAGTCCTGTCTAAGGTTAAATCTAAAAAGAAGGCTAAAAAGCCTGCACCTGAAAAAGACGTAATTGATAAACAGATCAGCGTCAGCGTTATGGAGAAATTGCAGGCCCGGATGCAGGAACTGGAAGAGGAAATAGCAGAACGCAAGAAAGCGGAGAAGGCCCTCCGGCAGGCCGAAGCTGAGTTCCGTCTTCTTTATGACACAATGGCGCAAGGCGTTATTTACCTGGACACCAATAGCAATATCATAGCCGCTAACGCCGCAGCAGAGCGTATACTAGGAAGATCACAAGACCAGCTTCTTGGCATGAGTACTTACGATCCCTCCCTGAAGTCAATACGAGAGGACGGTACAGATTTTCCCGGCGAATCACACCCCACAGTAGTGGCCACCAGGACCGGCAAACCAGTGAGAGATGTGGTCATGGGCATTTTCAATCCGGCAGACGATAAGTACCATTGGATTAAAATAAATGCCGTTCCCCAGTTTCGCCCGGGAGAAGAAAGCGCCTATCAGGTTTACGCTACTTTTGATGACATCACGGACCAGTTCTTGACCTTCAAGGCGCTGCAGGAACATGAATCCCGCCTGAATGCCATACTGGAAAATACGACGGATGCCATCATATCAGTCAATAGGGATCACATTGTGACCGCCGCCAACGAATCTGCAATAAAACAGTTTGCGCTGCTTGTAGGACCACTTGAAGTTGGAAGCAACATCGTTGAGTTTTTCTCACCTGAACACCGGGCTTCCTGGGATAATATATTAAAACAAGTGCTTGAAGGTAAGAACCTGGTATTTGAGCATCATTACGACACGGACATGGGCCTGTTAGATATAGAGTACTCGGTGAGCCCCATCTTTTCACCATCGGGGGAAATAACAGGTATTACTTTTTTCGGCAGAAATATCACTGAGCGAAGACAGGCCGAACAGAAATTAAAGGATAGTGAAGAACGCTACCGTTCACTGATCGAAAATACAGACGAGGCAATATATGTGGTGCAGAGAGGACGTTTTGTATTTGCAAGGTCAGGGCCGTCGCCAATTACAGGGTTTACCGGCGATGAACTGATTGGTAAACGATTGTCTGAGCGGATTCATCCTGACGACTACGCCGGTTTAATGGCAGAATACGAGTCCAGAAGGAATACTGATGACAGACTACCGAATAAATATGTGTACCGGACCATCGCCAAATCGGGCGAAATAAAATGGGTTGAAGCTCATGTAACTGAAATATCCTGGCAAGGCAAGCCAGCCGCTGTGACATTCCAGACTGATATCACGGAGCGCCGTCAGCAGGAAGAAGCCATCAAGAAGAAAAACCGCCTGTACAAGATGTTGTACGAGTGCAACGAGGCCGTGGTGCAAGCAGCTACCGAACAGCAATTGCTGCAGAATATCTGCAACGTGATGGTTGAAACAGGCGGATACCTGATGGTCTGGATAGGATTCGCTGAAAATGACGAGAAAAAAACTGTCCGTCCCGTGGCCCATTGCGGGTTCTCGGAGCACTACCTTGAATCAGCCGATATAACCTGGGCTGACGACGTGCGAGGCAGCGGGCCAACCGGCAAGGCCATACGCTCCGGTAATACGATTGTCAACCAGGATGTATCAGCGGACCCCGATTTCGCACC
Source organism: Chloroflexota bacterium (assembly GCA_026389655.1). Taxonomy (GTDB): domain Bacteria; phylum Chloroflexota; class Dehalococcoidia; order GIF9; family UBA5629; genus JAFGLP01. The sequence goes on along the minus strand of JAPLHL010000072.1, from coordinate 3,819 downwards.
GTGGCTTGAAGATGCAAAGAAAGAGGGTTATGCCGCCTCGGCAGCGCTTCCTTTAAAATCTTACTGGCAGACAATCGGGGCTTTAAATGTATACTCCGCCGCCGCTGGTGCATTTGACCAGGATGAGGTGAGTCTTCTTGAACAGCTCGCCGCAGACCTGGCATATGGCATCACTTCACTGCGCGAACGTAAACAGCGTGAACAGACTGAAGAGGCTCTCAGGGAGAGCGAGCAGAGGTTCCGCAAGGCGCTGCAAAGTACCACTGACATTGTTTGGGACTGGAATATAGACAGCGGGCAGATAGACTGGTTCGGAGACATAGACGGAATGCTGGGTTACGGGCCAGCAGAATTTCCCAGGACTCTGGAAGCCTGGGAAAACCAGCTACATCCTGATGACCATGACCGTGTAATTGAAGCCCTGAGCCGCCACGCACAAACGGGCGAGTCCTATAATATCGAATACCGCATTCGCCGCAAAGACGGGGCAATAAGATATTGGATCGATCGCGGTCTCGTGCTGCGCGACAGGGCTGGTAATATAGTCCGCTCTGTAGGCGCATGCGTAGATATTACAGAGCACCGGCTGGAGGATGAGAGGGCAAAGTCGCTCAGGGACCTGGCCATTGGTCTGGCGGCTGCGCCTGACCTGGGCACGGCGTTAAAGCTTGGTGTTGATTGCGCAATACAAATATCTGGAACGGATTCAGGATTAATTTATCTTGTTGAACCGGACTCCGGCGATTTTAAACTTGCCTATGGTAATGGCTGGCCGGAATCTTCAGCTACAAAATACCTTGAATTTAAAGCCGATTCTGAAAATGCACGCTTTATCCGGGAAGGTATCCCGTCTTATGTGAAAGCTGAAGAATTCACTTTGCCCTTTGGTGAACAATTCGCAGAATATGGAATTGTATTTGCAGCCTCCGTTCCTGTAATGCACGAAAACAGGGGGGTGGCATGCCTCGGGATTTATTCGCTAACAATGAAGAGCATGCCTGATATCATCCGCAATTCCGTCGAGGCCATTGCCGCCGAATTGGGTGTAGCCATCGAACGTATCAGGGCCAGGGAAGCCCTGAAGGAAAGCGAAGAAAAATACCGTTTCATTACAGACCATACAAGGGACGTTATCTGGGTATTGGATAAGGACCTCCATTACACCTATATTAGCCCATCTATTACACTGCAACGCGGGTATACAGTCGATGAGGCCATGTCACTTGGTTTATCCCAGCTAACAACACCTGAATCCCTGGATAAGGCAGCTAACATCGTGTTGGGGAATGCCCCCGGGGATACCGTCAATCAAAATGATGGAAAATATACATCAACAACGGAACTGGAATTATACCGTAAAGACGGAACCACTTTTTGGGCGGAAGAGTCCAGTACCGTATTAGTTACGCCTGAGGGGCAGTTTGCCGGGATAATCGGGGTGACCCGCGACATTACAGAGCGTAAAAAACTGGAGACCGAGTTAAGAAAGAGAGAGGCCATGTTCCGCGTGGTCTTCGAGCATCACTACCAGTTTACCGGTTTTCTTGATCCGGAAGGGCGCCTCCTGGCTGTTAACAATACTGCCTTACAGTTTGCAGAGGTAACCGAAAAGGATGTAATAGGCAAATATTTCTGGGAGACTCCCTGGTGGCAACACTCAGCCGAGATCCAACAACAAATAAAAGCGGCTATCAACAGAGTTGCCGCTGGCGAGTTTATTCATTTTGATACCTCCAACATAAACGCCCGTGGCGAAATACGTCAAGTTGATTTCACCCTGAGTCCTGTGCTGGATGATGCCGGTAAGGTTATATACATGGTTCCGGAAGGCCGTGACATTACCGACGTGGCAAGAAGCCAGAAAGCCCTGAAGGAAAGCGAAGAAAAATACCGCCTCCTGATTGAAAATGCCAACGAGGGCATATTCGTGGCCCAGGACGGTCTTTTCAAATTTGCGAATGCCCGTGTATGGGCTATCAGCGGTTATTCATTGGACGATTTGGGCACTCAGCCTTTCGGGCAGTTCATACACCCGGAAGATAGGAACATGGTCTTAAATAAGCACGCACGCAGATTGCAGGGTGAGATATTTGAAGATACCTACCCCTTCAGGATTATTACCAAAGAAGGTAATACCAAATGGGTTGAAGTGGGAGCCATATTGAGTGAATGGGAGGGGAGACCGGCGATTCTCGGCTTCATGACCGATATTACCGAACGCAAGCAGGCTGAGGATGCCCTGCGTGACAGCGAGGAGAAGTACCGCCAGCTCGTAGAGACCGCCAATGAAGTAATTTTCGTAGTACAGGACTTGAAAATCAAATTCTTCAACCGCAAGGCTGTTGATCTTACCGGTTACTCTAGCGATGAACTGAAAGATATGCCCTTTGCCAACCTGGTTTACCCCAATGACCTGGCGATGGTTGCCGACGGGCACCGGCGCAGGCTGCAAGGCGAACCCTTTGAACGTGTCTATCCCTTCAGATATGTGCTTAAAGGCGGGGCTGTTGGCTGGGCGGAGATAAACACAACATTGATTAATTGGGAGGGCAGGCCTGCCACGTTGAGCTTCCTCAGCGACATCACCGAGCGCAAGCAGGCAGAGGATGCCCTGCGTGACAGCGAGGAGAAGTACCGTGCTGTAGTTGAAAACGCCAGGGAGGGCATAATCGTTCTGCAGGGCGAGTATGTCAAATTTGCTAACCAGTATATACCGGTTTTGCTCGGATATTCGAAGGATTTTATACTATCGCATCCTTTCCTTGATTATATCCATCCCGATGACAGGCAGGCAGTTCTCGAGAGATACCTGCGCAGGCTTTCGGGAGAACATATTGATCAAGCGATTACAGCCCGGTTAATGACCTCCAATGGATCATACGTATGGGCAGAAATACGGGCAGTGGTAATAGAGTGGGAGGGCAAGCCCGCCACCCTTAATTTCGTGACGGACCTTACCGATCGCAAAAAGGCCGAAACTGAACTGAACAAGGCGCTGGAGACTATAACTTCTACGCTGGAAGGGACGATGGAAGCCGTAGCGATGATGAGCGAATTAAGAGACCCTTATACTGCCGGCCATCAGAAGAGGGTTACACACCTGGCGCTTGCAATTGCCAAGGAAATGCAACTCCCTGAAGACCGGCTGAGCGCCTTACGCGTGGCTGGTCTGCTGCATGATGTTGGAAAAGTTTATGTGCCTTCAGAAATATTAAGCAAGCCCGGCAAACTATCCGAGCTTGAAATGGGTCTGGCCAAGGCACACGCCGGCGCAGGATACGATATCGTTAAAGCCATTAAATTCCCCTGGCCAGTCGATGAGATGGTCCATCAGCATCACGAAAGAATGGACGGGTCCGGTTATCCCAGGGGCCTTAAAGGCGACCAGATCATGCTGGAAGCCCGGATATTAGCCGTAGCAGATACCGTTGAAGCTATGATGTCGCACCGTCCCTACAGAGCCGCTCTCGGCCTTGATAAAGCCCTTGCAGAGATCATTCAGAATAGAGGCAAACTCTACGACGAAAATGTCGTTGACGCCTGTGTACTGCTATTCAGGGAAAAGGGCTTTAAGTTCCCTGAATAATTATCTCCGGCTCAAAACCGCTCAAGAGTCCAACGTCCGCAATTAAATTCTGCTACTATTTATAATATAACTGCGGATATGAGTGAAGATACTTTCAGCCTTTTAAGCCAGGATGACCTCTACCTTTTCAACGAGGGAAGTCATATCCGCCTGTACGATAAACTCGGTGCACACCCGGCCACGGTAGACGGGGAAGACGGCACCTACTTCGCTGTTTGGGCGCCCAATGCCGA
>JAPLHL010000374.1 GCA_026389655.1 Chloroflexota bacterium | reverse complement strand
AAAGATGATCCCTATTTCATAGATTTTCCTAAAAGAATTAAATCGATCCAAAAGGAGATGGCAGCAAACGGTATTGACGTTTACCTGGGTTCCCGACTGAGGACTCTCTCCTGGACGTTGGACGCCTTCTGCCCGTGGAGGTCTTTCATCGTGATCCCGCCTGATGGTCTGCCTACGGCGGTTACTTTTGTAATCGACGCCGCACGCGTAGCCGATGAATCCTGGCTGGACCAGGACCATATACTCGGCTACGGCCCTATGGGAGGGCAGGACCAGGTATCCCTTCTGTCCATGCTGATAAAACCGTATTTGAAAGGTGGCAAAGGCATCGTCGGCATGGAGACCGGCATGGGAAACTACCTGCCTGAAGGCCACCTGACGCTTTTTGAGTTCGTGATGTTGAAGGCCGTCATGCCTAAAGCCACTTTCAAAAACGCCCACGATATCGTCGATAAGCTGTCACTGATAAAGGACCAGGGCACTATTAACCGCTTCAGGGAGGCCTCACGTATCGTAGATATAGGCCACAAGGCAGTATATGACGCCATCAAGAAGGGCGGCTACAAGACAATGAGCGAGACTGAGATCGCCGGCCTGGCTGCCTACGCTATGAGGAAAGCCGGGAGCGAGTGGGAATGGTCTTTTACCGGCGGCAACGAGATCGCTTCAGGCTACAGGACCGGACTGGCGGCGGGAGCCTGCACGCCGGCCTCACGCCGCAAATTGAAGGCGGGTGAACCGTTGATGGTAGACCTGCATGCCATGTTCAAGCTGGGATTGGGTGACCATTCACATAACTATTTCCTGGGCAAGGCCACCAAACGCCAGCTATGGCATGCGCAAAACTTCGTCGACCTGATGCATAGATGCCTGAAGTCCTACAAGGTAGGTATCTCACCCACGAAACTTGCGGACGACATGCTGGGTTTTGCGGAGGAGCGCGGCTTCCAGGACTACCTGGTGCCGGGTTTCGAGCATGGCATAGGAATGATGGGGGACGAGTGGAGGATCGGGCTGAACGATGGGCCGTTCGATTACTGGACCAACCCGGAGCATAAATACAAGAAGGACGAAATGCTCATCTGCGCCGTCCAATACGCCTGCCCCGAGGAGGATATCGGCTTTCGTTATGAAAACCCCATCCTTATCATGGAGAAAGGCTGCGAATTTATGTCAAAGTTCCCGTTGAGCGTGGATGTAGTGTAGATTTTTATTATTCTCAGGGGCGGGTTTTTAACTCGCCCCTGAGATATCACATGTGAATTTACTTGAACTCGTTGCGGGATAATGCCGCCAGGATTATTGACACGATCCCGAGGATAAAGCAGCAGAAGAACGCTGCGATCGATCCCGCCAGGGCCAGCCCCCATCCCCTTCTCTGTATGGCAAAAATACCACCTATTACCGCCAATAAAGCCAGTAACGCGAATGGAACTGCCAGACCGAAAAGCAGTGCGGGGACCCATTGAGGGACACTGCTGATAATGCTGGTAATGCCTCCACCTAGAGCAAGCACAAAAACCCAGCAGAGCGCCCATACGCCTGCAATAATATCCAGTATGCCTGCAGTAACAGGACGCCATGATCTATCCATATTTTGCCTCCTTCCGCTTCAATTTAACCGTTACTATTATATGCTTAAGAGCAGGCGATTACTTCTTTTTCCGGAAAGGCGACATTAATTCCTCGTCCTTCCGTAAATCTACGATCCTGTCGCGTAACAGCGCCGCCTTCTCAAACTCAAGGTTTTTAGCGGCCTTCTTCATCTGCGATTCGAGATCTTTGATCAGCCTGGCTATCTCTTCAGGCGGCACATGCGACGAATCATATTTCGCCCTCCCTTCAGCTACCACCATGGTAACCCGCTCAGTAATGTCTTTGATGGCTTTCTTGATTCCCTGGGGGGTTATGCCGTGCTCCTTATTAAAATTCTCCTGGATTTTACGGCGCCGGTAGGTCTCATCGATAGCATTCTTCATGGAATCGGTAAGCTTGTCCGCGTACAGGATAACGTGCCCGTCGATATGCCGGGACGCCCTGCCCATAGTTTGTACCAGCGCATCCTTGGACCGTAAAAATCCTTCCTTGTCAGCGTCGAGTATGGCCACCAGGCTCACTTCCGGCAGGTCAAGACCTTCACGCAACAGGTTGATACCCACTACCACGTCAAAAACACCCAGCCGCAGGTCACGCAGTATCTCCACCCTCTCCAGTGTATCAACCTCAGAATGAAGGTAATGCGTTTTTACATCCATTTCGCGCAGGTAGTCGGCCAACTCCTCTGCCATCTTCTTGGTCAATGTTGTTACCAGGCATCGTTCGCCTTTACTAACCCTGAGCTTTATCTCGTGTATCAGGTCGTCAATCTGGCCTTTCGTCGGCTTGATTTCTACAGTCGGCTCCAGCAAGCCGGTCGGCCTGACAAGTTGTTCCACCACCTGCACACTGTTCTTATACTCGTAAGGTCCGGGTGTGGCGGAGACAAAGACCGCCTGCCTGATAAGTCCCTCATACTCCTCAAAATTTAACGGCCTGTTATCAAGGGCGGACGGAAGCCGAAAACCATAGTCGATCAACGTCTGTTTCCGGCTCATATCACCGTGGTACATGCCGCGCACCTGCGGCAACGTCATATGCGATTCATCCACAAAAAGCAGGAAGTCATCCGGGAAATAGTGAATCAAGGTCCAGGGAGGGCTGCCCGCCACCCTTCGCTGCAGGTGACGCGAGTAGTTTTCAACGCCGTTGCAGTATCCCAGCTCCCTTAACATTTCCAGGTCATAGTTGGTACGCTGCTCTATGCGTGCAGCCTCAAGGAGCTTACCCTGCCGGTTGAACTCGGCGATCCTCTCCGCAAGCTCGGTCTTGATGTCGGCTATAGCAGGTTCCAGCTTTTCAGGCGATGTGACGAAATGCTTGGCCGGGAAGATATCTATGGATTCTTTCTCAGCCAGTACTTCACCGGTCAGGCTGTCGACTTCCATGATCCTCTCGATTACGTCACCCCAGAATTC
>JAPLHL010000122.1 GCA_026389655.1 Chloroflexota bacterium | reverse complement strand
GGCCGCTATCTTGTCCTCGATCGCGCCCCGATGGCCCATCTCGTCGGGCGCCTCTATATGGATTACTACCAGGTCCTTTTCTTTCAACGCCTGCAGCGCGCCCTCTGCCTGGGCTGCATAGTCGTTATCCAGCCCGTCGGTAACTCCCGCAATCCTGAGGTTTTCCATGTCCGCCATATTGGCCAGCCCGCGCAGCAGGTCGACCGGAGAAGTCATGGCCGCCTTCAAACCGTACTCTTTTTCGAACGGGGGCATAGCCGGTAGCTGGCCGCTGCCCCAGAACAGCCAGATCGTTGTTGCGGGCAACTTGCCCTTCCTTCGTCTATCGGCATTCACTGGATGGTTTATGAGGACGGCCTTCGACCTTTTCATCAGGTCCCGTAAAAGCACACTGCCTTCGCCATGAGGCAGGAAATCTCCCACCGGCCGGTCGGTAATATCATGCGGTGGAGTGCAGACCGCCCTCAGTGTCTCCTCCCTGCCCTTTATCTTGCATATATGCCTGTAGTTTACACCTGCAAAGAAGCTCACTTCATCCGAGCCCAGCTTCTCGCTCAGAGTGTCTACGATCGCTTTGGCTTCCTCAGTTGTGATCTGGCCTGAGCTGTAGCTCACCATCTTTCCTTCAAGCACAGTCACCAGATTGCAGCGGAACGTGACTTCTCCCTTGCCTACTGGCACTCCCATGCTGCAGGCTTCGATGCCGCTCCTTCCTTTATAATAGGTCAAAGGGTCATACCCCAGGACTGACATACAGGCGCATGCGCTGCTGGGCTCCATCCCCGGCGGGACTGTCAGGGCCATGCCCAAGCAGCCGCTTCTGGCCATACTATCCAGGTTGGGAGTTCCAGCCAATTCGAGGCATGTCCGGTTGTCCCTTTCGGGAAGGGGCCAGCCGGAGGCGCCGTCCATGATGACCACACAATATTTCATAGTAGATTAGTTTACAATTGTTGCCGTAAAAGATAAAGCCGATTATAATTATAACCTCGCGCGGGGAGTAGCGCAGTTGGCTAGCGCGCAGCGTTCGGGACGCTGAGGTCGGAGGTTCGAATCCTCTCTCCCCGACCAGTCTTTATGCAGGGGGTTTGGGACTGTGCTGCCGGTGGACAAAACTATTCAATTCGAAAAATCAAGAGCCGCGGCCTGGATGACACGGGACAAAGAGGCAATCCGGGACCAGCTTCACGACGATTCCGTCGAAATCAACATCTACGGCCGCTTCACAAAGCAGCAAATACTGGATGACCTGTTCCCCAAGGTTCAGATGCTTAAATTCCAAATGTCCGGGCACAAGGTTCTCTATGCCGGACCGGAATCATGCGTCCTGAACTACCGCGTTGATGAGCAGATTAAGTCCGATGGCCGGGTTTTATCCTTTGATTGCTACGTGACAGCCATCTATAAGAAGGAAGGCCATCGGTGGCTGCTGCTGCTGTGGCAAATCACGCCCTTAAACAGATAGCCGCAGGAAACTACCCCTCTGCCTTCGGCCTGCTATTATAGTGATTTCTTGGCTTCATCCCACAGCTTGTCCATCTGGGCCAGAGTGAGGCTCTTCAAATCAACGTGCCTCTTCTGGCATTCTTCTTCAATATAGTTGAAGCGCCGCGTGAATCTCGCATTTGCCTGTCTGAGAGCAGATTCTACATCTATATCCATCCGGCGGCCTACGTTTGCCAGGGTGAGCAGTATATCGCCAAATTCTCTTATTTTCTCCTCGTGGTCGACGGCTTCTCTGAGCTCCTCAACTTCTTCTACCAGCTTTTCTATTATGTCGTCCACCTTATCCCAATCGAAGCCTACCGATGCAGCTCTTCGCTGGATCGACTGGCTGTAGGCCAACGCCGGTAACTCCCTTGGGACACCGGACAATAATGAGTGATTACCCGGGGTTTTTTCTTTTTCCTTGAGTTCCTCCCAGTTGACCGACACTTCATCCGCATCCTTTACCTCGATGCCCCCGAAGACATGAGGATGGCGGTAAATCAGCTTGGCATTTATCTTGTGCAACACATCTTCAAGCGTAAATTCCCCCGATTCCTC
>JAPLHL010000202.1 GCA_026389655.1 Chloroflexota bacterium | reverse complement strand
CCAGATACAATTTCAGTCTGCGACCTTGTCTGCACCCCGATCTTGACCTGCCTTTGCTCAATGACATTGGTCTTCTCATCTTTCAGCACACGTACAATGTACTCTCCGTTCTTCCCAGAAACGGCGCCGTTGGGCACTATCAACACGTCCGAACGGCTGTCAATCAGTATTTCAGCGCTGGCAGTCAACCCGCCATAAAGCCCTACAGTCTGCTGCCTGTCCATTTCAATCTCAACTTTATAAGTCGCTACTGTCGGCTGGATGGTCCCGTAATACTGTATACCACCACTGGCCTGTAATGGGCCGTAATTTGAGATAAATTTAACAGTCCCATCGAACTGTTTGCCGGGAGCAGCGTCGACAAATATGCGTGCTTTCTGCCCGGCCTTGATCTTCACAGCATCAATCTCGTCCGCCGTGCCTGTCATCCTGATATAGCTGGTATCGGCAAGGCGGATTATATACGAATCTATGGGGGCGCCCGTTGTAGTATATCTCTGCGATATCATGTCGCCCGCTCTCAGGTTAATATCTTCAACCCTGCCGTCAAACGGCGCAATCAGCTCGGTTTTTAACAAAGCCTGTTTGGCCCTTTGAAGATTAATCACGGCAGTTTGAATGGCAATATTGTAATCACGCAGTGTTTTAATATTCACGCCCAGCCTGTTTATGGATATATTTTCTTCCAGTATCTTGGCGCTAAGTTCCAGGTCATGGCGGGCCATACTCAGCCTTTCTGAAAATTTAACTGCGTCAAAATCTTTACTATCTGCCAGTTCCTGAAGAGTAGCAAGAGAACCCGTCAGCTCACTGACTACCGTATAAGCGGTAGCAGAATCCGGATACGTGATATTTGTAGGGAGGTGAGTAATCCTTTTCACCACGGTATGAGTATCGCTCATCCTTGACAATAAATCCTGCACGGATTGCTGAGCGTCTATGTATTGACCGGCCTCAACCTGTTGCTGTAAACCGGAAATGATATCTATTTCAGACATCAACCTGTCAATTGCTATGGCAAGATCAGGGCTCGATTCAACCGCCTGGTCAAGGGCATTATATTCGATCCGCAGTTGCTTGTAGTCGGGATTGGTATAGTATGCCTGTACACCGTCAACATCAGATTTCGCCAGTGTTAGCTGTTCTGCAGCCTCCTCAAACTGATCCGTATAAAGGAATTCCTTTGCCATCGTCATCTCTTTCAGGGCAAATTCGTACCTTAGCAGTGCAACTGAATCAGCATAAAATGAAGGATATCTCCCAGTCCCACAGCAACCCGTCTGCACCACATTATTGATAGCCTGTTCAAGTGCGTACTGCGCATTCTCAACAGTCAGCTTTTGTCCCGTATCATCCAGTTTGGCCAGCAAAGCCCCGGCGTGTACCATGTCTCCTTTCTGTACATATATTTTCCTGATCCTGGAACTAAAAGATGAGGTAAACATGGTCGTATCAAAATACAGGTTTACTGACGCCGGTGTTTCAATATAACCATCCACATCAGCTTTGATTTCGAGATCACCGCTCTGGACCACTGCCACGGTTTGCTGTTCACCGGCCGGACCACTGCTGCAACCAGCCAGCATCGCAGTTATAGAAACCGTTATAAGCATAAGATATATCAATAATTTTGCTTTTCTCATATGAATTATTACTCCCTGGCTGAATATAAAAAGAAATAAAGTAGCCCTCCGGCTTTATAGATCATAAAATGCTATTTACCTTGACCAGGATATCCCGATATTTTTCCATTACCAAGAAAATATCCTCAATTTCATTTTCGTTCAATCGGCCAAGCACCTGTAATACGTATTCCTTTATGATCTTCCTTCTTCGTTGTACCAGCCTTTTTCCTTTATTCGTGATAGTGATGTATATAATCCGCCTGTCTTTATTATCATGTGAACGTTGAGCATAACCGCCCAGTACCAATGCACTAATCAAAGTAGTTACATTGGGCTTCGAGATACCATGCAACCGGCTGATTTCAGATGGCGTCATCGGGTCTATCGCTAAGTCATAAAGTAATCGGACCTGCATATCAGATAAAATCGGAGACGTTTTATCCCTGGTCGCAATTGATATTTTGCGCGCGACCAATGGGAACTGCACCATAATATCGTCCAGAAAAGGGCTTAACCGGTTATTATCCTTAGCTTTAGTCATCTTTCAAGCAACTAATTACTTATATTTATTGAACTATTTATATACCGTGAACATACGAATTGAGAGAATACCCGGTTGGTGGAATATTCTGCCACCACCGGCGGATAAACGCAAACATCTCGCTGCTATGCAATCATAATCGTACCTCCTTCGTTTTTCACAGGGCCATGCGGCAAGAGGCAAGCAGGCACTATAGCGATAAAAGCGAGAATCGCCGTCAGCACAAAATCCTTTCGAAATGCCGTCATAGCGGACTGCAGGCTGCAATTCTGATATATAAGCACTATTGCTGTTTGATAAGCAGCTTCCGCAGTCTGGCCAGCCTGCATTAAACTCACTTTTATCTGAGACAGCAGGTTAAGCATCAGTGGGGAATTAGGAGTTGTACCTTGTACGATTATAGCCAGGTCCGTTTTCTGGAAATTATCCAGCAGTGTAGCAAACAGGGCCACAGCCAGTGCCATACAGACGCTTTGTACGACATTGATCATAGACGACCCCTGCGTCGACAATTGCGGCGGCGCAATTGATAAAGCGTATGAAAAAATGGGGACAATTGCACAACCGCAACCGACGCCACGTAAGAACATGACCCACTGGAACACTATATCAGAAGTGGTCGTGTCCATATTTTGCAGCCATAGTCCTGTAAAAGCCATGATTACCAGGCCCACTATTACAGGTGCCCTGGCGCCGATCTTCGCATACAGCACCCCGACTATCGGCATGGCGAGCCCCATCCCAATGGCGTTGGAAAAAAGCATGAGGCCTGCATTCATGGCATTCAGCCCGCGCAGGTTCTGCAGGAACATGGGGACCAGGAAAAGAACGGTGAACATTGCTGATACAATCGTAGCAATCAGGGCCACTGATAGCGTAAATTGACCCATTTTAAAAAGCCTTACCTCAAGCACAGGTGACTTAGTCCGCAATGCCAGTATCACCCATACTATCATTGCTATGCCGCCCGCGACTAACAATCCAATTACACGCTGGTCCCAGTGCCAGGTTGGAGCATAGGATAAAGCATATAAAATGCAGCTCAACCCGATCGAGATAAAGATAAAACCCTTTAAGTCGAAGTTTTTCATAATTATCGGCGTTTCCCTGAGCCATGCAATAGCTAAAGGTATAGCTATTAACATAACCGGTAAATTGACGTAAAAGAAATAACGCCAGTTCCAGTAGGTGACCAGGTATCCCCCGATAATCGGCCCTAATGCCGGACCTAACATCATAGGTATTGCCTGAAAGGCCATAGCCATACCCCTCTTTTCCATGGGTATAAAAATAACAAACATCGACATAGAGCACGGCATCAACAGGCCACCGGCAGC
>JAPLHL010000391.1 GCA_026389655.1 Chloroflexota bacterium | reverse complement strand
ATCCTCGGCTGCAGAAGAGAACTCATCCAGGAATGTGGAAGCCGACACTATCAGGTTGGTTGATTCGATGGGCACGGCGTACATATACTTCGTACGCTCCTCACTTCCACCCGGTTCCTTATACTTGTAGTAGCCCGATACTTCGCCGCCCAGGAGGCTCCTTTCAAGGATCGAAGAATAATACGAAGGCTCTCCGCCTTGCTGGCGCAGGTTGGCGCCTACCAGAGTTGGGTCAGATGCGAACACTACATTGCCCGTCTTGTCATAGACAATCGTATATCCCGTCCTCCCTACCTTTTGGACAGCTATGGAGTTCAACTTATCATCTTTCATCATGGCGGCCTGGTCCAGATCAGTATGCAATTGAAGATAGTAGTAGACTTCTTTTGAGACATCGAGGGCCTTCTGGTAAATAGTGCGCCTACCCTGGTCTTCCAACGCTGAAATGGTTACCGACATTACCGTCTCACCCATGGATGCGCTGTATTCCTTGGTCAGTGTTCCTACTGAGCCAATATAGCGTAAAGAAAGTGAACTAATTATTCCTACTGAAATCAGTGACAAAGCAAGAAATGAAATAAGTATTTTGTCCCTGATACCAAACCGAATTCGAACTTTTTCCACCTTGCGGGTGACTTTAGCCTGCATAGGACCCTCTATCTGAAGAGAACTTCTCATCGATCAATTTTTCACCATATTCAAGCAATTTTTTTCGCCGTTCAACTGGCACGTTATTACTTTCCATGTATTTATTTAATGCTTCAAGCGGGGTCATTGCATCTTTAATCCAGCCTGACGCACGACCCCTGGACGGCCGGCGAAGTTCTTTTGCTATGCTTACATTATATGCCTCTTTGAGCGCTTTAAAAATTTCCCCCTCTCTCAATACACTCGCAAGATGCCCGGGCAGAGAGAGCTTCAACCGGACCACCGCTCCACTAATCACGCCGGTGTGTTCCAGTATCTCTTTCAAAATGCTCCCGGTTGGATCCAGGTCCTGGTCAGATATAGTAATCTCCATAGTAGTAAATCGCCGTGCCGCGATACTGTGAAATTCGTATTTAGTACACTTATCCGCACCGGTTTTCTCAATATCCACTACGTAAAAACCTTTCTCCTGCCCTTCATCGCCAAAATCCAGGCGTTCCAGGCTGCCGGAATATACTACTGGAGGTGTTTCACAAAGGACCTGCCCCCTGTGCACATGCCCCAGGGCCACGTAGTCATAAACGGGATTAGCTATAGTGCTAAGCATAATAACGGGGTCATTTCCAATTATCATGGTCTTCTCGGTACCCGTTTTGGCCTCGGCAACGGCCAAATGCGCCGCCAGTATAACCGGTTGAGAGGTATCTACATTAGAGGCAAGTTCAATCAGCCTGGCTGACATCACTTCCTGCAGTTGATCAATAACCTTCCCGATGCCAAGGTTTTTCATATCCTCTTTAGTCAGTAATGCATTTCTCCGCAGCCAGGGAAAAACAACCACCTGAACATCACCGTGATTTGTTTTAATCTTGAGTATTCCCGGCTTTTGAGCAATGTAGATATTCTGTATATCCAACGTATCGAATATTTCTACCGAGCTGGCCTTGCCGGGCGAACCGGACAGGTCATGGTTTCCCACAATAATCACCGTAGGAATATTTGACTCAGAAAGACGCCTGATCCTTTGAGCAAATTCCCTTTGATGTGTCTGCGAAGGCTCCCTGTTTTTATACGCATCGCCGCAGAACAGTATCAGGTCCACGCAGTTGCTAACCGCATAATCAATGACCTTATCCATGGCATTGAGCTCATCCAACACCCGTGTAGACAGGCCTGAGGCAGGATCCATGCTTCCGTAGGTCTCCATACCTATATGAGCGTCGGCAAAATGCACAATTTTCATACTCTAATGTAAAAACCTTTACATCCCGCTAATAACAACTGCTCATCAACTGAACTTGGATTTCAATGTATCCAGTAATTCCTCAACGGGGATACGGATCTGCTGCATACTATCTCTATCACGTATTGTGACCTGGTTATCTTCCAGTGACTGGAAATCGATAGTAACGCAATATGGTGTTCCTATCTCGTCCTGCCGGCGGTATCGCCTGCCTATGCTCTGAGCATCATCATACTGTGTCATGAAATGCGGACGTAATGTAGCCGATATTTGCTTTGACATGGGCAGTAGCTTTTCGTTCCGGCTCAAAGGCAGGATGGCCACTTTAACCGGCGCCAATTCAGGCTTAATATGCAGAACAACACGGATCTCTTTATCCGCCTGTTCTTCATCATAAGCATCCACGAGAACTGCCAAAAGTGTCCGGTCCACACCGGACGATGGTTCAATAACAAACGGGATATACCGCTCGTTTTTCTCTTCGTCAAAATAGTCCAGCGTTTTGCCGCTGAACTTGGAATGCTGCGTAAGGTCAAAATTACCCCTGTTGGCTATACCTTCGATCTCCGACCAGCCAATGGGAAATTTGTAGTCGACGTCAAAACAACCTTTCGCATAATGGGCCAGCTCTTCCTTGTCATGCTGCCGCAAGCGCAGGTTCTCTTTTTTAATGCCGAGGCCGATGTAATAATTCAGTCTTTCCTGGATCCAGTAGTCGAACCACTGGTCATCCGTACCCGGCTTGACGAAATACTCAATCTCCATCTGCTCGAACTCGCGAGTGCGGAAGATAAAGTTCCCGGTGGTAATCTCATTGCGGAAAGATTTACCTACCTGGGCGATGCCAAAGGGCAATTTTTTCCGTGTAG
This sequence comes from Chloroflexota bacterium, assembly GCA_026389655.1. Lineage (GTDB taxonomy): Bacteria > Chloroflexota > Dehalococcoidia > GIF9 > UBA5629 > JAFGLP01. Next base: position 591 of record JAPLHL010000391.1, on the reverse strand, counting down.
TGGACTGTACATTATCGAAGTTGACGAACTGGGCCTGGGCTGTTTCCGGGCGCAGGTAGATTACATTGGCTTCGTCCTCGACAGGACCCATATGGGTCTTAAACATCAGGTTGAACATACGCGGCTCGGTCAACTGTCCGCCGCACTCGGGGCAGACCTTGGAATCAATATCAGTCGCGCGGAACCTCTTGCGGCAACCCTTGCATTCAACCAGCGGGTCAGAAAACCCTGATATATGGCCGCTGGCTTCCCAGACTTTAGGATGCATCATGATACTGGCATCGATGCCAATCATGTCATCGCGTTCCTGTACTACCTTTTTCCACCAGTAGTTCTTGATATTCCGTTTCAGTTCCGCACCCAGCGGACCATAGTCCCAGCAGCTTGCAAGGCCTCCATATATTTCGCTACTTTGAAATACAAAGCCCCGCCTTTTACAGAGCGAGACAATCTTTTCCATATCAACTTTGTTGGTTTCTTCCGGCACTTTTACCCTCCTGTTTAGCCTTTGAAAAGGATGTTAAATTATACCACGTACGCTCTATCGCTTCTTGAGCCGGAGATGAAGCCGATATCTCATTTCGGATAGCA
>JAPLHL010000364.1 GCA_026389655.1 Chloroflexota bacterium | reverse complement strand
ATACCAGTGACCAATGTGTAAATCGCCAGATGTATACGGGAACATGGTTAAGGCATAGAATTCCGGCCTAGGATCATTTTCTTTGACTTCGTATAAATGATCTTCGGCCCACTTATCCTGCCATTTCTTTTCGATGTCCTGTGGATTATATTTACTCGCAGCGTCCATAATAGTGGAAATTTTAACTTTTGTACGTTCCATCGTCAACACAATCTCGAACGATGTGCGTGAAAAAATGTAAGATTAAACAGAAATTGATATTATAAACACATAACTATTTTCGGTCAGCGGCCCAATATGGAACGTAATAAATTCGAAGAAGTAGTGATTGCCGTTATTTCAGACCTGCCGACGGAGTTCCAGGAACTGATGGACAACGTGGACATTATCGTAGAGGACTGGCCAACCAGGACACAATTGAGAGAAGTGGGCTTAAGAAATAAAGACGATCTTCTCGGTTTATATGAGGGGACTCCAAGGACAAATCGCGGCCAGAACTATAACCTGGTACTCCCAGATAAAATAACGATATTTCAGAAGCCACTTGAATCTCAATGCAAATCACTGAAAGAACTAAGAAAGGAAATAGCTAATACCGTAAAACATGAGATAGCACATTATTTTGGCATTGATGATGAGAGGTTACGCGAAATCGAAAATGGCCGTTAGAGTCAATTAGTATTGATTTAGATTTAATTTTAGAGTAGAGTATTACCAAGGTTATGGCGGCAAATATTTTGGAGGCTAAATATACATGAGAAGGTTGCTAATATCGTTACCGATTGCCTTGTCGATATTTGTGGCATTGATATTCCCGATGGCGGCCTATGCCAGCGGGCTTTCGTTGAACGACCACATTACGTCGGTAGATGCACAGATAATATCCAGCGGCTTTACGTCCAGCGCTTTATTAGGTCAAGACAATGTTACCGGATTGCCAGATGGATTAACCCTTGCAAAGGGGCTACCATTTATTGCTCCAAGTGAAGTTACCAAAGGCAATCTCGTTACTATTAAAGTCAAGGCAACCAATAATAGCGCTCAACCTATAACTTACTCTCTGACACTGACCATCAATGGAAAAACCGCCGGCTCTCCGCAGCAATTATCACTGGACCCAGCCGGAAGCAAAGAGGTTGCATTTCAAGTTGCGGCTGAGACTACCGGTAATAATGATGTCAGAGTAGGCAACCTTACAGGCTTCTTTACCGTGAATTCGGGCTCTTTCTTTGATAGTTTGCCCATTTATCTCTGGATATTTTTCGGCGTAATCGCCGTTGTAATAATAATGCTGGTAGTGTTGATGGTAATGAAACCGCCAAAGAAAAGGGCGGGAGCTTTATCTGACCAGGGTAAAAAGCAGGGCAAACAGGCGGGTAAAGCAGGGAAGCCCGGCGCCCGTGAACCTCAAATGCAGGCAGGCAGCGGAATGCAGCGTCCGGGTATGGCCAATGCACCTGATGGAATGCTTTTCGGTATGCAGGGTCCCCCGGGACAACCGCAGGACATGTCCGGCATGCAACAACAGTATCCACAGCCGGGTATGCAGCAACCGTTTCAGCCCCAGCCGGGTATGCAGCAGCCGTTTCAACCGCAGCAGGGTATGCAGCAGCCGTTTCAATCTCCTCAACAACCTGGAATGCAGCAGTTTCCGCCCCAGCCGGGGATGCAGCAGCCATTTCAATCTCCTCAACAGCCCGGCATGCAGCCACCTCAACAACCGGGGATGAGGGCGCCTCAGTACCCCCAGACTCCACAAGTGCCTCAACATCCCCAACAGCCGCATGGGATGCAGCCAGGCATGCCACAAGGAGGGCCTCAACCTGGAATGCCCTACGGGATGCAACCCCAGCAGCCGCCAATGCCTCATGGAATGCAGGCCCCTCCACCTCCGGGCATGCAGCAACCAATGCAGCCTACCATGCCTCAGGGTATGCACCCCGGGCCACAGGCTGGCATGCAACCCCCCATGCCGGGAGGCTATCAGTCCATGGGTATGCCCAAATTTTCTGTAAGTAACCTCACCATTACTCCTAACAATGTTAAGGTAGGAGAACAGGTCAGCATCAGCATTATCGTCTCCAATAATGGAGTCCAAACAGGCAAATACAGTGTCGTCCTGAGAGTTGGCGGCGTCGTCGAAAACATCAGCGATTTAACACTGCCCCCCGGAGCCAGTCAAACAGCCAGTTTTACAGTTGTGAAAGATGCACCGGGTGACTACTATGCCGACATCGATGGACTCGGGGGATTCTTCACCGTCATACCTCTTGCTCCCCCTTCATTCATAGTGACAAACTTCACGGTCGGACCGGAGCGTGTCCGTCAGGGACAGCCTGTTATTGTTACAGCTTCTGTAACCAATACCGGAGAGCTTATCGGCAGCCATACACTGATTCTGAGAGTGAAAGGGATTGCCGACAGCCAGAGAGATATTACTCTTGGACCGGGAAAGATGGAGAATGTAGAGTTCCAGATTATCAAGGACACTCCGGGCTTCTATCCGGTCGCCCTGGAAAACTGGACAGGAAAATTCGTGGTAGAAATGGACTGGAATGGATAACTGATTTTTTTACAGGGTAATTAATCCGGTCCGTAGTCCGTTTTTTCCAGTTTATTCATATCCTGAAGGTAGTCAACATACAGTATGCCATTCAGGTGATCTATCTCATGTTCAAAAGCTTGAGCCAACAGGTCTGTTGCTTTCTTGCGAAATAGTTTACCCTGCCTGTCCCTGGCTTTCACCCTGACGGATTCGGAGCGCTTTAGTTCAGCCTGATATCCCGGGATGCTGAGGCATCCTTCCACAACGAGTCTCTCGCCCGTCTTTTCAATGATCTCCGGATTTATCAGTACCATAACATCCTTATCAGGGATATGAATAATAACAACACGTAACGGAACTCCAACCTGGTTTGCAGCAAGCCCCACTCCTGAGGCCTTATCTAACGTCTCAATCATGTTATCAATAAGACGCTGTACGGAAACGTCAATATCGGTAACCTTTTTAGCCTTTTTCCTTAATATAGGATCAGGGTTTTTCCTGATTTTAAGCACTGCCATCGACAAATATTAAATCATACCCAGCGGGTCAACGTCCAGAATCCAACCCCTGGGGAAATACATGGCAGATAATATATTTTGTAAGTCCTTTCCGAGCAGGATAATCTGTATTTGATACTTACCGCGTAACCTGGCAATATGCGTAGCAACCGGGCCGATCAATTTGAACCCCGGCAAACCTCTTATATCAATCTCCGTCTTAATCATATTATGCATTCTGTCCGCCTCGGCCTTGCATTTCTCTTCATTTATATGACTATAGACCAGCCTGATCATATCGCTAAATGGAGGATAACCATAACTTCGCCTGTACTTTATCTCGCTGTCATAGAATCCTGCATAGTCATGGCGCGCAGCAAATTTAATAGCATAGTAGTCAGGATTGAAAGTCTGGATCACTGCCCTTCCAGCGAATGTACCGCGTCCCGCCCTCCCGGCTACCTGGCATAATAACTGAAACGTTCTTTCCCCAGAACGGAAATCAGGCAAGTTAAGACCGATATCAGCATTCACAGCCCCAACAAGGGAAACATGGGGAAAATTCAACCCTTTGGCTACTATTTGGGTACCAATCAATATGTCTGCCTCATGCTTACGAAAGCTATTAACAGTAGTCTCATATTCCCTGGTACTTCCCACGGTATCACTATCAAAACGTATAATCTTCGAACCTGGAAACAGTTTCCGGCATTCAGTTTCGACGGTCTCCGTCCCTATCCCAAAATATTTAATATCTGCACTTGAACAATTCGGGCATGCCTTCATAACCGTATACACCCGTCTGCAATGGTGACATATTAGCCGTTTACCGGCCGCATGATAGGTAAGAGCGACTGAGCATCTGCTGCAACCAGGAACATAGCCACAATTCATGCATTCGATGAAAGTAGCCAGACCGCGCCTGTTAATAAAAAGAACAAC
>JAPLHL010000027.1 GCA_026389655.1 Chloroflexota bacterium | reverse complement strand
GTAATAAATGGAGACGATTCCGTTAGAAAAGAGAGAGCTGAAGGAACTTCTTAACAAGGGTTGGATGACACATGACGCCATGTGGTTTTACAATTGCCTTCAGGAATGTGGGATTGAGAAGACGAACAAGATTAATAAGGCTGCAGTGAAAGGTATGGCGGCTGTTGAGATTAAGCGTATCAGGAAAGCGTTGGGATCACCTCAAATTGAGACGTTTGACCAGTTCAAGGAGTTTTTTGATCTGGCCATGGAGATCGCCACAGGCAATTTTATGAAGTATGCATACACCATGACGGCGAAAAACATGCTCCACAGCGAGTGGAAGTCGTGTTTTGCATACGAGGGGATAAAATCTCTCGGTGTTATCGATCGTTATGAATGCGCCATCATGCTGCGTATAGATACATGGCTGGAAACGCTTGGTATTAAATATGAAGTGGAGCCGAATGTCTTCGGTTGCATGATGCATACGGACGGCGTGTGCTACCGGGACTATAAATTTTTCTTTGAAAAATAAGCTGTAGAAGGAGGCGATTATGGCAGTCAGCAAAGAGACGTGGAAAATACTGCAGGATCACCTGAAATACAACGACGAGGAAATGAAGATATTCCGGGAGGACCCAAGGAATGAAGATGTCCTATCGAAAACGGGTGTCATGCTGAATAAAACGATTGTTGTAGAGGTAGTTGATGTTCATGGCTGTGACAACGGGCATAAGGTAGGCGATAAATTTTATATCGACGGCCGTGGGGTAAGCCTTCTGACCAAGCTTGGCCCTGGCAGGATCTGCATTTTTGCGTTGCATTCCGTGGCGCTGGCAATTCCAGCGATAACCGAGCTAATATTTGCAGGTGCAGATCCCAACAAGATGAGATTCAATAGATTCGGCTGTTCGGACGTTGGAGTAAGGTGCGGAGGATGGGGGCACATAGTTATGGAAGTGAGAGTGGAAGACCGGAAACGATAAATAACCGGAAACTATCAAACTCTATTATTAGGGGGTCGATGTGGCTAAAAATCCAGATAAAATCGGTTACTTTTGTTCCCTGGTCCCTGAGGAGATTATCCTGGCAGCTGGGATGAAGCCTGTGCGCATAAGGGGAGAAGCGGAGACAGCATCTGATGCGGACGGCTACCTTTATCACAACCTTTGCCCCTATATAAAGAATGTTATGAGCACCGCTCTGGAGGGCGGTGCCAGGCATCTTAACGGCGTTGTTTTTGCCAGGTCGTGCGACGGAATGCGCAGGATGTACGATGCCTGGAAATCGTATATCGGCACAGGCTTCGTTTACATGCTTGATGCACCGAAAAATACGGATGACCGCGCTGTCAGTTACTTTGCTTCCCGGTTGAAGGATTTTGCACAAACCCTGGGCGTTGCATCCGGCAAAGAGATTACTCCTGCGTCCTTAAACAAGGCAATCCAGGCAACAGAAAAACTGCGGAAGTCAATGCAGCAAGTCTTCTCGCTGCAGCAATCGGTCCTGCTGCCTGTTGACGGGAGCGAGTTGTTTAAATTGGGTCTGAGCGTTATCGGCGATGACCATGCAACCGCGTTAAAGAAAATCGGTGAGTTTTACCAGCAGGCCAGGACTGCCGGGTCCGAAAGATCAAATTTCCATAAACCACGCCTTCTTATCAGCGGTAATGTTATGGACAGAACGGACCTTTTCGAAATCATCGAGGCGGCCGGAGCGGAAATACCGGCGGCTGACCTGTGCACTGATTTGAGGTATTTCACCAGGAATGTGGATGGGGCGAAAGATGATCCTTATACTGCGCTTGCTCGCGCATACCTTGGTGAACCCCACTGCTCGCGGACAGCAAGCCCGGTTCAACGTTCACGGGAGATCGAGAAACTGGTTGAGAAATACTCGATAGACGGAGTATTGCTAACCTCCTTAAAGTTCTGTGATCAACATCTATACGATGTTCCCTACATAACGAAAGCTCTGGCCGACAAAAATATTCCGGTTTTGTTTCTTGAGAACGACTACACGTTTACTAATAAGGGCCAGATGAAGGTGAGGGTCGAGGCTTTCATAGAGGTTTTGAATGAGAGGGGGAACTAGGCTATGCTGAAGAAATTCTATGAAGATATGACAAGAGCCCTTGAAGCCCAATACGAGCAGAAACCGCGCGCCTTTACCAAGATCAACATGCAACTTTTCCAGAGCTTTATAGATGCGTTCAAAGAGGACGCCAGAGTTGTTTGGACTTCTTATTATTCTTTCCCCATGGAGTTGCTGGCAGCTTTTGATATCGCCCCATTCGATTTTGAAATCGCTACCAACCTTCTAGCTATGACGGATGCCGACGGCAGTGTTCAGATAATGTCCAGGGCGGAAGAGGAAGGTTACTCGACAGACTTGTGCTCTTATCACCGGATTGCAGTGGGATGCCAATTGCTGGACTACATGCCGAGGGCCGATATTCTACTTTCATCCTCCTATTTCTGTGATGGCAAGTCGAGGACTAACCAGCTGCTCGCCCATTATCATGGTAAGGAGGCAATTTCTCTTGATGTACCTAACCGGATAGACAAAGAGTCCATCAACTATGTAATTGATCAATTAAAGTCCATTATGCACAAGATAGAAGAGGTAACTGGTCAAAAGCTCGATCCTGAACGTCTGCGCGAGTCAATAAGGGCGTCAAACCGTGCGAGAGAAGTTTACGGCCGCCTGGCCGAAATCCAGAAGCAGAAGCCCTTCCCCTGGAACGGGAATGTGGCAATCAATATGTCGATATTCGGAAATTTAATGGCAGGCAAACCCATTCAGGCGCAGCTTTATCAGGACCTTGTTGACGAATGCCGTAGTAAGCTTGAAAATGGAAAGGTTTTGCCTGAAAGGTTCAGAGTGCTCTGGTTAGCCTGGTTTCCTGTGCAGCCGACAGTCATCAATGAAATTTTCAGGAAAAATGGTGTAAGTATTGTGATGGGGGAATTGGAGCGGGTTTATTGGGATGAGATGGATGAACAGCGGCCGTGGGAAGGGCTGGCCTTGAAGAGCCTGAAGAATCCTTACGTGGGGCCCATTGAGCAGAGGCTGTCCGGCATTGAGAAAATAATAGAAGAATACGACATAGACGGTGTAATCCATTTCTCTACTGATGCATGCCGTCATTCCTGTGCGGCACACCGCTTGATAGCTGATGCGTTGCAGAAAAGGAATATCCCATTCATGGTACTGGAAGGCGATATGAGCGATAAGCGGAAATATTCCGAAGATAGGACCAGGTTCTTGCTGGAGAGCTTTATTGATGTAATGGCAGGGCGGAAATGAACTGCTTTACCTGGCGTATCTCCCCAAAATGTCCGGCTTTTAACCCACGGAAAGAAGCGATATAGCATATACTGCGTGTTTGGTCGGGTATAATACTTGCAACCATTTAATTTGTTGCTTCGCGTCTCACGAGTATTTAGATTGGAGAGTAACAATGCTGCAATCAAAAATCCAGGAGATTACAGATAAAATCAAGAGCGTGGCAATGGACAGTGGTGCCGATTTAGTGGGCATATCGTCGATAGACTCCGTTCCTGACTCAGTACCCCCTCTGCCCGTGACCAAAATGATGCCGACAGCACGCACGGTAGTCGTTTTCGGAATTCCAATGATACGTGGGTCGATCGAGAGCCCCAGCCTGCATTCTGCAGCGATCTCGACTCATGCGTCATATAAAGAACTGGAGCGGATATCCTACGCCGTCTCCAAATATCTGGAGAGACAAGGCCATAGAGCCGCAATCGTAGTGCCGGCTTCTCCAATAGAAATGAGCAAGGAAACGAAGGGGCTGCTTGGAGATATTTCTTTGAGGCATGTTGCAGTGGGCGCTGGTCTCGGTACGATCGGAAAAAACCGGCTGCTGCTGACTGAGAAATGGGGACCAAGGGTGAGGCTTGGCGCTGTAGTGACCGACGCACCGTTGTGTCCGGATAAGCCGTTGCAGGATAATTTGTGCGATGAATGCGACCTGTGTATACAGGCATGTCCAGGCCAGGCCTTAAATAGCAATACGTTGAAGGATGCAGTTAAATGCCTCAACAAGCAGCAGATGTACGGCATGGCAAAACACATTCAATACTGGGAAAAATTGATCGAAGCGCCTATAGACCGGCAAAAAGAGATGCTTCGCAGTCCTGAGTACTGGAACATTTATCAAGCGCAGAGCGTAATGCTGTTCTACACATGCTATGAATGTCTGAACTCGTGTCCTCTGGGTAATACTTCAGCGACAGAATAAGCGTCTAAAGCCCGGCTTTCTTGTATTCCTGTGCCATGGCTGCGTAAGTCTCGCCTCCAAATCGGACCATAGCAAGTTTTTCGCCAGTGAGCGGTTCTGTCACTTTAGCGGGACTTCCCTTCACCATTGATCCATTTGGTATTTTAGTGTTGGGTGTAACCAGTGCGCCGGCTGCTATAAAACAGTCATCGCCTATTTCCGCTCCCTGTAAAAGAATAGCGCCGATGCCTACCAGACAATTGTTGCCCAGTTTTTTACAGTGGATTGTCACATTATGCCCGATAATTACGTTGTCCCCTATCTCGACATAGTCGGCGGTGTGTATTACGCAATTATCTTCGACTGCTGTGTTCTTGCCGATGACCACCCTGCCGAAATCCCCCCTGATTACTGCCCCGGGCCATACACTGGAATTTTCTCCGATCTCGACATTGCCCACTATATATGCGGCCTCGCTGATAAAGGCAGTCTGATGTATCCGGGGTGTTTTTTCGTTAAAGCTTTTTATCACTGGTACTTCTCACAGTTATTTTTTACATTACAATTATACCGGGTATGACAACTGCTAGCTCTGCAATTTGTACAATCCGTTGACCATAATCATATTTGTGAATACAATACGCACATGAAAATACTCGTTATACTGGCACATCCGGATGAAAGCAGCTTTAATCATGCCGTAGCCAAAACCGCAATCCAGGTACTTGAAAATAATGGGCATGAAGTCATCAGTCATGACCTTTACAAGGAGCATTTCGATGCAATACTGCCAAAGAGCGAGATATTAAAAAAGGCAAAAGTCTCCCATGACATAAAAGAATATTGCAGGGAATTGGCTGATGCTGATGGAATCATTATCGTGCACCCAAACTGGTGGGGCCAGCCGCCGGCTATCCTCAAAGGCTATATTGACAGGGTTTTCCGGCCCGGTGTTGCATACGAATTCGCTGAGGGTGACTCGGGCGAAGGCGTCCCTGTCGGCTTGCTCAGGGCCAGGATAGCGCTGGTATTCAATACATCTAATACCAGGTTAGAAAGGGAGATGGAGGTCTTCGGTGATCCGCTGCAGTCGTTATGGAAGCAGGGCATCTTTGACCTGTGCGGAGTTAAAAGATTCCACAGGCGCATGTTCAGTGTGGTTGTGACCAGCACAACCTTACAACGGCAGGTATGGCTGGAAGAAGTACAGAAAATTGTAGGCAGCTATTTCCCCGGGGTCATTTCCAGAGCTCAAGCCGTTTAATGGCGGCTATTTTCACAGTGTCCTCTATTTTAGCCTTTTCCAGGGCATTGTGCAGTATCTCAATACTCTTATCGTAAGTCTTGCGGTCGACGGGGTAGGGGATGCCGTCCTTGCCGCCATGGGCGAAGCTGAAGCGCGCGGGGTCGCGGAAGCTTGCAGGCACGCCATAAATGATCTCGGAAATCAGGCTTAGTGCCCGCAGGGTTTTCGCTCCGACTCCCTCCATGCCCAACAATTTCTCGAAATCCTCAGGCTGGTTTTCATAGGTCTTGATAAAAATCTTGTAAAGCCTGTCCGGGTGGATATCGGTCACCAGCATTTCATGACGTCGGGGTAGTTCCAGACTCTGCAAGTTTCGAAGTTGCGCCATGATTTTGTCCGGATTTTCCTGCCGGGTTATGCCGGCGATAGTGTCCCTGGCATTCGAACTCTCAGACGCGACGAGGTTGAGCGTGGTGGCGTTTGCCTCCGAGCAAACAGCCGAATGTGGTTCGCAGACGAAGTCAGTTACCTTTTCTCCCAGCCAGTGGTAGCGGCGTGCATAGCGGTTTTCCTCGTTCATGCCCTGCTGGATCACTGCCCAATCGCCGGCTTTTGTGAAGCAAAATACATGGTGATAGAGCTGGTACCCGTCCTGTACGGCATTGTTATCCACCTTGGCGGCCATGCGGCTGGCGTAAATAAGCTTTTCAGCATCCGCATTGATAAGGTGACCTGCACCCTCTATTTCGGAAGGCGTTTTACGTGAAGCGCCTCCTTTGCCGCCTGCCACGAAAAAGCCAAGCTCGGATTCCATGCCTTTAATGCCTTCTTTCACAGCACCGCAGACAGTGGTGGTGACGCCGCTGGAATGCCAGTCGAACCCGAGTACGCAGCCAAAGGCCTGGAACCAGTATGGATCGGATAGCCGGTACAGCATCTCGTTTGGCCCAAAATCTGAGACAATTGCCACTGTTATTTCGCGGGCAAGTTTGGTCATGCGTGTGAACAGCCATGCCGGCGCCTTGCCGCCATGTAGAGGCAAATGTGCTGTACCCGTCCGTTTGGGTGAGTTACTCATATCGTGTCGTGATAATACCGAGATGATTGCGGAAGGTGATGCTCCTGCCTAGGTTAAAATATGTAACACGGGAGCGCCCCTGTTACTTGCATACATAACTCGGTAGTACTCTTAGAGTCGCCTTATTTTTCTCGAAATAGACTTCCAGGATATTGCCGTTGGGAGTTAGAAATACGTTCACGACGTTACCATCCGAAGTAAAAAGGGACAACCAGTTATTGGACTTAGCGTAGGTTAGAATTTGATCGGGGCTTGTTACATATGCCATTTAGCACCTCTCAGAAAATAGGTATAGTGTCCTGGCCTTTAATTGCCGGTTAATTAAGGAATAATTAAGAGGGTATTAGATATAGCTGTCAGGTCTTCCGTTCAGCCCGCAACAATATGAAATGGCCTTGCTCGCCAGGTTAATGTATTTATGCAGATAATAGTAGCGCTTGGTCTCAATCGTTATGATCTCGGAAGATATCTCATCCCCTATATTCAGAACCCCGTAACTGCGGTGCATGGCAGGAAACCTGCCCATGACGCTGCCTGGATTAAAAAATAGGGTGCCGTCTTCTATCTTATTTCTAGCGGAATGCGTATGCCCGTAGAGGATTGCATCTATTTTTCCGTCAAATTGAGTCAGTAAACCCCATTTGAAGCCAAAAGGAAATACACAACCATGTCCGTGGATGATCCCAATTCGCTTGCTGCCAACTTCAACCAGGTCTTTTTCAGGCAGGCCTGGAATGTGGGAATCATGATTGCCCGCTACCCCACGGAAATCAGTTATTTCTTTCAGGTCGTTGACTAAATCTGCCGAGTGAAAGTCCCCCAGGTGAACAACCATGTCCATACCTTTAAGGGAATTGATAAGACTATCGGGCAACTCGCTGATGCGCCCTACGTGAGTGTCTGAAATTACACCTATTTTCATAATTACTCAACTAAATCCAAGCTGCACCACCCAAGGTGCGAAACTCCAGAAATCTTACACAATTAAAAATAATTTGTCTAGCCTCTGATCATAAAAAGAGCATTTCTCATGATCAACCCGGTTGACTTCAGCTCCCCGTACTGCTCAAGTTCAAACCTATAACGCCGGCTATTACCAGGACCATTGAGGCGGTTTTCAATATAGTGAATGGCTCTTTAAACCAGAACAAGCCGATCAGGGCTATCAGGAAAGTGCCTACCCCGGACCATATTGCGTATGTCAGGCTCAGGTCTAGTTTTTTCATCACAAAGGTCATTAGTGTGAAGCTAAACGCGTAGAATACGAAAATGAGAACAGACGGCAGCCATTTTGTGAAACCCTCGGAAAGTTTCATACAGGTCGTGCCGCATACCTCCATACAAATGGCAGCAATAAGTAATATCCAGCTCATGCTTTTGTACTTCCTTTAAATATTTTAGTGGATTATACATACATGGATGGGTTATTGCGAATGAGGGTGAAACCAATGACATCAGCGGATTATAAGCGTATAATTTTTACCGTTTCACGCTTATTTACATATATTCACATATAGGGACCGATTCTTGATAATAAAAAACCGGGAAGAACTTATTTCATCGGGGCTGCGCGCCCGGGCCGTAGAGCTGATTGAAGCTGGCGTGACCCGCGTGTTGCCCTCGAATTTACTCAGGGAATCAGTAAGGTATCGCCGTACTTCAAGAAGGCTGGTTGTTGAAAATGTGGGCTACAATTTGGCCAAGGGCCGGGTTTTTATTATTGGTGGTGGAAAGGCATCGGGCCTCATGGCAGAGGAAATTGAGAAAATTATCGGCCCCGAGATGATAACCGCCGGAGCAGTTAACTGTAAATCCAACGGTTACGCTACGAAGAAGATTGAGGTAATTCAGGCCGGGCACCCGGTACCTGATGAAGCCGGAGTGTATGGGGTACGGACCATGCTGGCTATGAAAGGCCGCTATAACATCGGTAAAAATGACCTGGTCCTGTGCCTTATTTCGGGTGGGGGATCGTCACTTATGCCTTGCCCTGCCAGCGGTGTGTCGCTTGAAGATAAACGCGCTATTACTCAACTCCTGTTAAGGTGCGGAGCGGATATTAAAGAAATAAACACAGTACGTAAACACCTGTCCCTGACCAAGGGAGGAGGCCTGGGAAGATATTACGATCCGGCGAGAGTTGTTTCTCTCATTATTTCGGATGTGGTCGGCGACGACCTCGACGCAATTGCTTCCGGGCCAACAGTATCGGACTCGTCAACGTTTAAAGAAGCCTATGATGTACTGGAAAAGTACGGACTGGTCGAGAAATCGCCCCAAAATGCTGTTAATTTCCTAAAAAGAGGTTGCGCAGGACTGGAAGCCGAGACGCCCAAAGAACTATTCAATTGCGATAACTATATTATTGGGAATAATCGTATGGCACTGGAGGCTATGGAGGAAAAAGCCAGGGACCTGGGGCTGAAGCCCCACACAGTGACTTCAGAGCTAAGCGGTGACACCACAGATGTAGCTAACAGGATGGCCAAGGAAGTAGCCGGCGGGCGTTACAAGGGTTTTAATGTAATTCTTCTTGGGGGAGAAACTACCCCAACTTTGACCGAGAAGGCAGGTAAGGGAGGCCGTAACCAGCATTATGCCGCCGTTTCAATGCTGGCTATGAAGAAATGCGCGTTTCCATGGGTGGTAGCATCTGCAGGCACGGATGGATCGGACTTCATGCCGGATGTTGCCGGCGCTATGGTGGATGACAGTTCATTGAAAACAGCGCAGGATGCAGGGATAGATGTGGAAGACTATATTAATAAGTTCGATAGCAATACGCTTTTCAAAAAACTGGGGCGGTCGCTTATAATAACCGGCGCAACCGGTACCAACGTGAGTGACGTGCTACTTTACCTTTTGGGTTGTTAGGTCCAAATCCATGAAGCAAACCAGGAATGGCAAATGTTCGAATTTCTTCGTGCCTTTTTCTTCAAATCCCAGCGATTTGTACCATTCTTTCAGAACAGCAAGACTGTCTATCATGCCAAGGGAAACTCTCTTTCCGCCCTGTCTTCCGACATAATCAAGGACGCACATTACGAGCTGAGCACCATATCCTTTATGCCGTTGGCCGGGCAGCACCGCCAGTTTATCAAGGTAATATGTATCACCATCTCCGATCTTTTCAGCAGCTACAAATCCTACTTGAGTGCTGTCAACGTAAAAGCCGAAGCATGCTGCCTTCCCGTGGAGGTCGAGTAACTTCTCCATTGTAGTGAATGCTGTGTGGCCCGGACAATTCTCGGGCGTCAAATTCAGTTCAAGTGCGACGGTGTTAAAGGATGACCTGATTACTGACAGGCTGCTTGATAAATCTGCCTTTGTGATGGGTCTAATCTCATGCATCCATGCGTCCATCCTTCATCCATTTTACCCTGTCTACATATTTCTCGTCATCCGGTTCGTGGGTCACCATTACTATAGTTTGTTTCATTTCCTTA
>JAPLHL010000505.1 GCA_026389655.1 Chloroflexota bacterium | reverse complement strand
GGAGTTGATCAGGTCCAAACTTTGACGGCGAAGACTCTGGATGATTTTATTGCCGCCACAAAAAGAAAATAGACCCACCGTGGTCATTAAAACTACGAAACTGCAGCCTTATATTGAACGCCAGTTCTAATCGGAAGGCGTATGGAGGATTGTCTTTATTTAAATAAGGTACATGTTCTCCGCTTCCCGTAGCAGCTCATCTCGAAACTTGGGATGCGCGATACTTATGATATCCAGCGCCCTATCGCGTGTAGACTTTCCTTTCAGATTGACTACTCCATATTCAGTAGCGAGATAATGGGTGTCCATCCTTGGAATCGTAATCACGGTGCCCGGTTCAAAGTGAGGTACTATTCGGGAAACTCTGCCGTTTCTCGCCGTGGAATAAAAAGCCTGTATCGATTTTCCACCCCTGGAGTTAAATGCCCCACGCACAAAATCGAGCTGGCCGCCTGTACCGCTAAACTGAGAGCCAGCCAGGAATTCCGCATTGCACTGACCGGTGAGGTCCACTTCAATTATCGTGTTAATGGAAATCATATTGTCGTTTTGGGCGATTATCGAGGGGGCCTCAGTGTAGGAGGCAGGATAACTCTCCATGCTGAGGTTATCGTTTATAAAATCATACATCCTCTTCGTTCCCTGAGCTACCATAAAAACATGCTTCCTCGGGTGCAGGGTTTTCTTCCGGCCTGTAATGACTCCCTTTTCTATTAAATCAACCATTGCAGGAACGAAGACCCCGGTATGAATTCCCAAATCCTTATGCCCCTCCAGCAAATGTGCAATGGCGTTGGGAATACCACCCAACCCCAGCTCGATAGTAGCCCCATCAGCAACCATCTCCGTAATATGCCTGGCAATAATTTCGTCCTCAGGCTTCGGCTCTGGCGATATTATCTCTAGAAGCGGGACATGGTTTTCTACAACAGAAGCTACTTCAGAGATATGAATAAGCGAGTCCCCGAATACACGAGGCATGTTTTCATTTACCTCTACGATAAGTGTTTTGCAGTTTCTGGCGGCTACAGACGTATAGTCATTAACAGCCCCAAAAGTGAAGAAGCCGGCCTTATCCATGGGGGAAACAGTAGTGATGACGACGTCAATATCCATGAAATCGCTGCATAGCCTCGGTATTTGATGGATATGATTAGGCACATAATAGCTGAGCCCTACCTTAACCTGATCTCTGTCTGCAGCAGTCACGAACCATGAATAGGCTTGAATACAATCAGAAAGGTCAGGGGACAAGACTGTATGGGCAGCATACTCCATGGGCAGGCTAGAATATACCTTTATATTTTTCAAGCTGCCTTCTCTAGCGCGGTCGGCAACTGCGGCTAAAAGAGCCGGCGGTTCAGATATAGTTGCTCCATGTACAATTGTGTTGCCATTATTTATTCGTTCTACAGCTTTTGCGGGCGTAGTTAACTTCTGTTTATATTCTGCGGTATATATATTCATCTTTCTTTCCTGGCACCTAAGACAGTCTCTAACATCTCTCTCAAAAAGCTAACTTGAGACTGATACGTCGTAACGACTCCTATCAAAGTAAGTACATATTCTCCGCTTCCCGTAGTAGCTCATCCCTGAATTTGGGGTGGGCAATGCTTATGATATCAAGAGCCCGCTCCCGAGTGGATTTCCCCTTTAAATTGACTGCCCCGTACTCAGTGACAAGGTAATGGGTATCCATCCTCGGAGTAGTAACCACAGTCCTTGCTCCAAAACGTGGCACAACACGAGAGAGATCCCCGTTCCTGGCTGTGGAATGGAAGGCCAGGATGGACTTACCACCTTTAGAATCGAAAGCCCCACGTACAAAGTCAAGTTGTCCTCCTGTACCGCTGAACTGATAACCGCCCACGAACTCGGCATTACACTGACCTAAAAGGTCAACTTCCAGTATCGAGCTAATTGAGATCATGTTTTCATTTCTAGCTATCACGATGGGATCATTGACATAGGAGACAGGATAGCTCTCCATAGTTGGATTATTATCCATGAATTCGAACATCCGTCTGGTGCCTCGGGCAAAAGTGAAAACATTTTTCCCCGGATGCAGGGTTTTCTTCCTGCCTGTAACAACTCCTTTTTCTATCAGGTCAACCATGCAGGGAGAGAACATCTCGGTGTGAATTCCCAGGTCTTTATGATTCAGCAGATAATGGGCAATAACATTGGGAACATTACCGACTCCCAACTGGATAGTCGCCCCATCAGGTATCATACCAGCAACACATTTACCGATGATTTCGGATTCAGCTTCCGGTTCTTGCAGTTTAATCTCTTGTAAAGGAATGTGATTTTCCACTATGGCATCCACCTCAGAGATGTGGATGAGGGAATCTCCGAAGATGCGGGGCATGTGCTCATTGACTTCCACAATAAGCTTTTTGCAATGCCTGGCTGCTGTGGAGGTGTAGTCATTGGCTGTGCCGAAGGTGAAATAGCCGGCTTTATCCATAGGAGAAACCGTGGTTAGGGTAGTATCTACTTGCATAAAATCTGTCACCAGCCGCGGTATCTGATGAAAATAATTGGGCACGAAGTAGTTCAGCCCTACTCTAATACTGGCTCTATCAGCCATGCCAACGAACCAGGAATACACCTGGAAACAATCACAAAGGTCCGGCGCGAGTATAGTCGTGGCCGCATGCTCTCCTGGACAAAGAAAATAGACGCTTATATTTTTCAGGTTTCCCTGTCTTGCCCTATTTGCAATTGCAGTCAGAAGAGCAGGTGGTTCACCATTTTCCATGCCAGGCAAGATGGTGCTTCCGTCTTTAATATCTTCAACTGCCTTTTCCGGCGTTGTTAACTTTTTTTTATACTCCTTAAAATAGCCATCCATTACTATTAATCCTTCACCTTAAAAGTCTACAACATCCTTTAATGCTTTCGCTTCTTTCCGCTCAGTGTCTTTCTCATTATCAGAGTGTTGCCTTTATTATCATCAAAGCTGGAAACAGAATGATTAGTGGTTGTAATGGAAATGGATACTGCACTGGCCGTCTTTGACGGATGAACTAACTTTATCGACACGCTGTCGGATGAGGAAACCGGAGAGCTTTCCGATTGCGGCATCGTCCTCAAGAAGTTCTTCGGGAGAGGGCGGAGTCAGCGGTAGGGGAAGAAGAGCACCCTCATACGTGATATAGATGTCCAGGCTCAATTCGTCAAATTTCATCTCTACCTGAAGGGGACTTTTGGCCAGGCCGAGGGAACTAACGGTTTCGAGAGCTTCGGTCAATGCCCCGGCCGCTTTGTTAATTACGTCACGGCGCGCTCCCCAGGTGCCTCCCTGTTTTTCCACGAATGCGAAAACATCGTCGGAGGAATGCTGGCCAGGCTGGAGCGTTAGGCTGCTTCGATCGGAGATGCCGATTCTCATAATGGAATTCATGACAATAGCGGTAACCGTTCCCAGGGCCAGCGACGAACTGAAAACCGGTTTGATCCAGGGGTGGACCGAGGCGTACAGTTGAGGCATTAGATCGGCGCTGAGTCCGAAAATAAGAGCTAACCCCAGGACAAAGGTTCGCCGCACATCGAGAACCCGGGTACCGATTATCTGGAATCCGGCTATAATCATGAAGCTGATAGCAAAGATGAGCGTGGCACCCATAACAGGCGGCGGCATGATGATAAACAGCTCGGATAAACGCGGAAAAAAGGCAAGGACAATGATGATCCCGCCGGCGGCATAGGCAATAACCCTACTGGTGGCCCCTGTAGCAACTGAAAGACCCACATTGCTCGAAGACGTGGATTGACCGAATCCGCCAATAATTCCGGGCAGGATGCCACCGATGCCGTCAACCAGTATACCGGGAGCAACTCTTTCCATATCAAGGCGTTTCCATTCGGCGTCATTAATCTTCTGGCACGTACCTAAATCACCAACTGTCTTGAACGTGGAACAGATGGTGGCAACGATAAAGGGGACCACCATGGTAACGTCAAACGACCAGCCCATATTGTTGATGTAAGGGATGCTGAACCAGTCGGCCTCTCCAACCTTGCTCAGACTTGCGCTATCAAGGATACCAAAAGCCCAGGAAAGGCCGTAGCCGACCACCATGCCGATGATAATACTGTAGAGACGCAGATTGCCTTTGACCCACACGTTAATGCCAATCATCGTGGCAAGCGTGAGGACTGCCACTATCAATTCCGGAGGAGTGGTCACGGTATCCGTGCCGCTAAGACCAAAGAAATTCTTGATAGCCACCGGTATGATGACAATGCCGATTAAGGCCACAATTATTCCCATAACTTCCGCTGTAAAAAGGAAACGAAGACGGTTCATCACACGGGAAATCGCCGCTTCAACCACACCGGCAAAAGCGGTCATGCCGAAAAGCAGCGGCAGCCCGCCGGTGGTAACAGCAAGTATTGAAGCCGAAAGGTATGAAGGCCCGCATACCGCAGGACAGAGATATCCCGAACCAAAATGTTTTGTCCGGATGGCCTGAAGAATAGTCAGGACACCTCCGGCGATCATAGAGAGGCTGACAAAGCTCCTGGCGGAATGAGCATCGATACCGGTACCGAGCAAATTTACGATAATCGCCGGAAAGATGAGCGAGATAAAAAGAATAAAAACATGCTGCAGCCCGAGTGCCAGCGTTATCCCAATTGGCGGACGGTCGTTAAGTCCGTATAGAAGGTTCGAAGGCTTTCTGGGCTCTGTCATCGCTTTATTTCACGTATCTGATTTATTAGGCCCTGGCAAACCATGTATAGTGTACGACACATTGCCGTTGTCAACAATACCCTCTATTAACAATTATTTCCTTCATGAATTCACGCAAGTAAGTTTGAGACGAGGCTTTTAAACCGGCAGCTTATTTTACCTTGACAATATGCGGATTTAATTCTATTTTTGATGGGTTACATGATTATGCTGATACAAACGAATGGACTTCCCCCGCACGACAGGTTGAGGCAGATATGTCGATACTCAATTTATTGATAGACCTGGTTAAAACGGCCGGCGTGGTCGTTTTCTTCGCCTATATTGTGACCCGCACCACGTTCTTCCTGGAGATACTAGATAAAAAATTAACCTGGAAGAACCAGGCCATCATGATTGTACTTTTCGGCGCCCTGTCCATATTCGGTACATACGGCGGGTTGCAGCTTCCCTCCGGGGCCATTGCAAATATCAGGGACCTGGGCCCGATGGTGGCCGGGCTGGTAGGCGGACCAGTGATCGGGCTGGGAGCAGGATTAATAGGCGGCGTACACCGTTACTTCATGGGCGGGTTTGTTAATGTCCCCTGCTCTATTGCCACTGTTATTGCCGGCTTGCTGGGCGGCACCATTTACTGGATAAGAAAAGGAAAGTTCGTGACAATCTGGCAGGCCATACTCCTTGCCATATTTATGGAGTCATTGCATATGGGGTTAACGGTATTGATAGCCAGACCCTACGAGCAGGCAGTGTCCGTGGTCCAGGAGGTTATCCTGCCCATGATCGCCGCAAATGCAACCGGCATAGCGGTCTTTGCTTTTATCATACACAATCTGATCGTCGAGAGAAATACGGCTAAAGAAAAGGAATCACTGCGGCGCAAGCTGGAGCAGACAGAATACGAGATGGAGACAGCCAAAGGCATTCAGCAAAGCCTCCTGCCCGAATTCGCGCCGCAAATAGAAGGCTTCGATTTGGCTGCTTTGAACCTGCCTTGCCGGCAGGTCGGAGGGGATTTCTACGATTTTATCCCGGTGCAGGAAAACAAGTGGGGAATAGTTATCGCCGACGTATCGGGAAAGGGTGTGCCGGCAGCCTTATTTATGGCGCTGTCCCGTACACTGGTCAGGGCAAATGTTGCCGCTAATCTCACAGCATCCCAGGCCATGCAGAAAGCAAATCACCTGATTTCACAGGAAACAAAGATGGGGGGCATGTTTGTAACGCTTTTTTATACAGTGCTTGATCCGCAAAAAATGCTACTGCAATATGTTAACGCGGGGCACAATCCTCCCTTTGTAGTTCACAACGGCCAGGATGGAGTCATCCTGTTGAAGGCCAAAGGTATAGCTATGGGCGTCGTGGACGACTACTCATTGGAACAGAAGGAGCTCAAACTGGATAGTAATGATACGATCGTATTTTATACGGATGGCATTACTGAAGCTATTAATAACGCCGGAGAACAGTTCGGAGATAAAAGGTTGATAGAAACGGTACGTGAGAACTTAGACCTTCCGGCAGAAGAAATAATTGCCAAAGTGAAAGACACTGTGTTTGCCTTTGCCCAGGAGCAGCCCCAGTTCGACGATTTCACCATGGTCGTGCTAAAGGCTACTTCGATGGCAAACTAATGCGCACCAGCTGATTGTATAAATATCTGTATCCAACCGGCCGCAGTGTATTGATTTCCCCTCTTAAAATAAGGACTGCCGGCGGCGGCGTGTGCTATACTGCGGGACACTTGGCATCAATGTAACTGGTAGAAATGTTGTTGTGCAATTTATATTGAGTAAGCGGCCCTTTACCAGTAATTAATTACCGCGGGAGTGTACGATGGAGATCGTAGGAAAAAAACTGGGTGATATCAACGTTCTGTCCATATCCGGCAGGCTGGATGCATTATATGCGACAGAGATGGAGAAGGCACTGGAATCCCTTCTCAATGCCGGGCAGTTACGTTTAGTGATCGACTTCGCCAGCCTGGACTATATCAGCAGTTCGGGACTACGGGTATTTTTATCAGCCCTGAAAAAGGTCAGGAAGCAGGAGGGCGATATCAAGATGTCGCAAATGAAGCCCTGCATAAGGGAAGTCTTCGATATGTCCGGGTTCAGCCAGCTTTTTAAAATTTTCGATACGGATGACGAGGCTATACAAGGCTTTTAACGCTGCTGCCTCCAGGCACTGATTTCAATTCGGGATTTCCAGAGACCATATGGAGGATGAGAGACAGTTAACGGTCCTTTCAAATTAACAATAGAAGCCAAACTGCAAAACCTGTCGGTAATTGCTGATTTCATTTCCGCGGCGATGGAGCAGATGGGGATAAGCAAGGAAGAACACGGGGTACAGACGGCTGTGGGTGAGGCCTGCACCAACGTTATGAAATACGCTTACTCAGGGAAGGGTGGACCGATCACGTTAACCTGCGAGATGAAAGACCATGATCTTGTCGTAGTTATCAACGATCACGGCAAGCCTTTCGACCCTGGTTCTGTTTCCCCGCCCAACCTGGACGCAAGCCTGGAGAAACGCAGGATCGGGGGGCTGGGCATACATTTAATGAAAAAATATATGGACGAAGTCACTTACAATTTCAAGGAAGATACAGGGAATACGCTGGTCATGAAGAAAATGCTAACGGGAAAAAACAAGCCTTAAATGCTCTTGATGTTCAGGTAGTTGCAGCTCCCGAAAAAATTAAAATTCGAATTGCAGTACCTTTAGAATTTATTACCACTGCACGAACATCGGCATGACTACGTGGTCGTAGTTGTCAACGCCGACTGGTCTGATAACACCTGGGTTGGATGGAGTGGTAACTTCTAATGATACCTGCGCCTGCTTGATCACCGAAAGAACATCCGCCAGGTAGCGCGCATTGAAGGCAATCTTCGCCGCTTCCCCGTCTACGAGAGCGTCGATCTCGCCTACGTTATCGCCTATCTCGTCCGCGCGGGCTGAAATGGTCACTTTTCCTGTCTCAGCGGTTGCTCCCGGCGTGATGATGACACGCGCTATGCCGCTCCCATCACGTGCGAAGATAGAGGCCATCCTGATGGCCCTCTGGAATTCGGCCACGTCTATGCGGGCCTTTGTGCCATATGTCTGAGGTATCAATTGAGAATAATTCGGGAATGTGCCCTGTATCAACTGCGAGACCATTTCGATGTTCTTGAGCTTGAATAGCACCTGGCTCTTCTGGGAATTCAGTGTGATCTCGACTTCCTGGTCTGGTTCAGTCATCAGGCGGTTCAACTCGTGATAGGCCTTGGCGGGAATGATCATGGAGACCTTCTCTTTTACGGGTTCTATCAGGTTGTTGCGGTGCACTGCCAGCCTGAAGCCATCCGCCGCTGCCATCGTCATTTTGCCGCCCTCAAACTCAGTCTGTACGCCGGTCAGCACGGGGCGGGACTCCTCGGTAGCAGCTGCAAAAGCCACCTGGGTGATAGCATGCTTCAGTTCCTCTGCCAGCACCTTGGTGCTGAAGCCGTCGCCCACCTGGGGTATCGGCGGGAAATCGGCCGCGTCCAGGCCATTTATCCTGGCTTCATAACGGCCGCATTTTATCTCCAGCGTGTGGTGCTTGAGGTTTAAGCTGATAACATCGCTGGGAAGTGAACTGATAAATTCGGTAAATACCCTCGCAGGAATCGTAATCGACCCCTCGCTCTCTATCTTGGCGCCAATCCAACTGCAAATAGCTATCTCCAGGTTGGTCGCGGCTAATTTCAGTTGCGACTGGTCGGTAGATATCAAAACATTTTGAGTGATAGGTAGGGTGGTTCTTGTAGCAACAGCTCTGCCGATAATACCCAGGCCTTTGTTAAGATTCTCTTGCAGACACGACAGCTTCATAGAATACCCCCAAATTAAATAGTGCCCAAAGTATACAGTTGCAGTTTTTGTAAGTCAATTACCATAAAATGTGTTTTTGCCATTGTAAACTACGATATATAGTGGTATAAATAGTGTACTTTTCAAATTAGGAGTTCCCATGCTTCCACTTAAAGGGCTAAAAGTTTTGGATTTCAGCCAAAATGGGGACGGACCTGTCTGTGCACTTATGCTGGCGGAAGCGGGGGCCGGCGTGATCAAAATAGAACCTCTACAGGGTGAACCTTTTCGCCGCGGCGCCACTGCTATTACCTTCTACAATATCAACCGTAACAAGCGCAGCCTGGCCCTTAATCTGCAATCCGCCGAAGGAAAGAATATCGCATACAGGCTGGCATCAACCGCTGATATAGTCGTGGAAAGCTTCACGCCCGGTGTAGCGGATAGCCTTGGCATCGGTTACCGTGAGCTGAGCCAGATCAATCCCCGGATTATTTATTGTTCGGTATCGGGATTCGGCCAGACCGGCCCATATAGCCAGAAACCAGCCTACGATCCCGTGATACATGCGATGTCCGGCCTCATGGCTGTTACCGGCGAACCGGGCAGGCCGCCGATAAGGTCCGCTCAGAATATAGTCGGCCTCCCCACAGCTTTCCTGGCAGCCTATAATGTGCTGCTGGCAGTCATGGCACGTGAGAAAACGGATCGCGGCCAGTTGATAGACGCTTCTTTCTTCGATACCGCCATTTACTTAATGGCCCCCTTCCTTGCAGGGTACGCCCTTACGGGGTTTGTAATGCCCAAGATGGGTTCAGCCAGTCCCGCCTTTACACCATACCAGTGCTTCCAATCGGCGGACAGGTACGTTTTTGTCGGTGTCACAAATGATAAATTCTGGCGTGCCTTTTGCAGTGCGCTGGGACTCGACAAAATGGCCGACGACCCTCTCTACTCCAGCGCGGAAAGCAGGCTTCTCAACCGCAACCAACTGGTGGAAACACTGGCAGCAATCTTGAAGAATATGCCCGGTGATGAGATACTCCGTAAACTGGAGGCTGTGGGCGTTCCCTGCGCCCCGGTGGCGGAAGTCCCGGAGATCATGGAGAATCCGCAGGTCCAGGCCCGGCAGATATTTTTCGACATGGAATACCCCGGCCTGGGCACAGTCAAACTGGCACATATACCGGCCAGGGCTTCGGACATCGGCCCCACAAAGAATGTGAGAGCGCCGCAGCTTGGAGAACACACACGGGAAATCTTGCTGGAAGAAGGGTATACTGAAATCGAAATTGACTCATTTGCAGGTAAGGGGGTAATCTTAAAGGGTTAAAAAATGGAAATCATACCAGCGATCGATTTGAAAAACGGCAAGTGCGTCCGTCTGTACCAGGGGGACTATAGTAAAGAGACGGTGTTTTCAAACGATCCCGTAGCCACGGCCCTTAAATGGCAGGAGAAGGGGGCGCGGTGGCTGCACCTGGTAGACCTTGACGGCGCTGCTGCCGGTGAAGTGCGCAACAGCGACGCCATCCTGAACATCGTGAAAAATACGCAGCTGAATGTGGAACTTGGCGGAGGCATCCGCCGGGAAGAGATAGTCGAGCAGTTGATTAAACTGGGTGTAAAACGTGTCATACTGGGAACGGTTGCCGTGGAGCAGACCGAATTGACCAGGCGGATTATCAAGAGGTTCGGCGATGCTATCGTGGTTGGGATCGATGCACGTGACTCCTACGTAACCACACACGGCTGGCTAAAGATTTCCACTATGACGGTGCTCGAACTGAGCCTTATGATGGCGGCAATAGGCGCTAAACGCATTATCTATACGGATGTCAAGCGTGACGGCACACTGACCGAGCCGAACTACGAAACTACCGCCGAACTGGTGAAAAGCCTGAAAATACCGGTCGTTGCTTCAGGAGGGATCTCTGCGACGGAGCATATCAGGAAGCTGGCGGCGCTTGGGGTTGAAGGGGCCATTATAGGAAAAGCCCTGTATACCGGCGATATAGACCTCGCTGAGGCCCTGGCCATCTCCTAGTCAAATCTATCTCCCGCCATTTTCATTCTAGAAGGAGCAAACTATGTTGAAATTCGATGATAAAGGCCTTATTCCAGTTATAGTCCAGGACGTTGCAGACGGTACCGTACTGATGCTGGGATATGCAAACAAGGAATCACTGCGGCTCACCCTTAAAAGGGGAGAGATGGTATTTTATAGCCGCAGCAGGAAGGAGCTCTGGCACAAGGGCGAGACATCCGGCAACGTGCTCAGAGTAAAATCAATCACCAAAGACTGCGACAGCGATACTCTGCTGGTCAAGGCTGAACCCGCCGGCCCCACCTGTCACACAGGTAACCGTAGCTGTTTTTTCACAGGATTCGATAAGCAAGACCTGGAGTGACTGCTCTTGCAGGATGTTTGAAATTGCCGTCGAAAATAGAAGCCAGAGAAATAACGGGACTTCTATCTTAGAGGATTTAGCTTGCCCATTAACAGGTAATTATCTCCAGGGACGTTTATCCTGCCCTCTCGCCTGCCCTCTCGCCTGCTTTCTTGGACCTGGCCCTTTCGTTCATAGTGAGCAGCCGCTTTCTGAGCCTGATGTTCTTGGGCGTGATCTCAACCAGCTCGTCACTGGCGATGAAGTCCATCGATTCTTCCAGGCTGAACTTGAGCGCCGGGGTCAACCTTACCGCAATATCAGATGTTGAAGAACGTATGTTGGTCATTTTCTTTTCTTTGCATACGTTTACAGCCAGGTCGGTTGGGCGGGAGTTTAGCCCCACGATCATACCTTCATAAACCTGCGTTCCCGGATCGATGAACGTAATTCCCCTCTCCTGAGCATTATTGAGACCGTAGGTAACAGCTACACCGGCCTCGGCGGCCACCAGGGTGCCGCTACGGGCTGATACTATCTCACCTGCATAGGGTTCAAAACCCAGGAAAATCGTGTTTACGACACCTTCACCGCGAGTGGCTGTCAGGAATGCGCTACGGAACCCGATCAGGCCGCGGGTGGGAATCTTATACTCCATGCGCAGGTTTCCTTTGCCGTCGTTGTGCATATCGGTCATCTTTCCCTGGCGCTTGGCGGCCATTTCTGTAATTACTCCGATATAGTCCTCTCGTGTGTCCAGGATTAGTTGTTCGACCGGTTCCATGACCTTCCCGTTTTCCTCGTGAGTGATAGCTTCGGGGCGGGAAATCTCGAACTCGTAGTCCTGCCTGCGCATAGTCTCAACCAGTATGGCCAGGTGCAGCTCGCCTCTCCCTGAGACCAGGAAAAGATCGGGGCTGTCGGTATCCTGCACACGCAGGCTGATATTCACTTCAAGCTCACGATAAAGCCGTTCGCGGAGTTGCCGTGAAGTGCAGTATTTGCCCTCGCGCCCGGCGAAGGGTGAGCCGTTTACACCAAAGGTCATTTTTACAGTCGGTTCGCCAATCACAATACGCGGCAGAGCGTCGGGATGTTCAGGGTCAACGACAGTATCCCCGATGCTTACTGTTTCGAGGCCGGTTATGGAAACGATTTCCCCTGCCGAGGCTTCTTCGACTGACGAGCGTGTAAGCCCCATGAAGGTGAATACATCATCGATCTCATATTTTTGGGGGTTGCCGTCGGCGCCGATGACCGCAACAATATCCTTGGGTTTTATGCTTCCCCTGAGCACCCTGCCGATAGCGAACCGGCCCTTGTAGTTGTCATAGTCAAGATTGGACACCATCATCTGGAAAGGACCCTCGTCGATTGCAGGCGGAGGAACGCTCATAAGGATTGCCTCGAAAAGCGGCACCATGTCGGTGCCCTCTACTGCCGGGTCTGTTGTGCATGTGCCATTCCGGGCGCTGGTATACAGCACGGGGAAATCCAGCTGCTCAGAGGTGGTGGCAAGCTCGAGGAAAAGGTCCTGCGTCAGGCTGACAACCTCCGCTATTCGGGCATTTTCCCTGTCTATTTTATTGATCACCACGATAGGCCTGAGGCCCTTTTCGAAAGCCTGCCTGAGTACAAAGCGGGTCTGCGGCATAGGGCCTTCCACAGAATCCACTAACAGCAGGCAGCCGTCAGCCATATTAACAACACGCTCAACCTCTCCGCTGAAATCAGCATGGCCCGGCGTATCGATGATATTGATTTTAACGCCCCTGTACATGATAGCGGTATTCTTGGCGAGTATGGTTATGCCTTTCTCGCGCTCGAGCGCATTGCGGTCCATTATCAACTCACCAACCTGTTGGTTTTCGCGAAAAACCTTGCTCTGTTTTAGCAGGGCATCCACCAGGCTGGTCTTGCCATGGTCTACATGCGCGACAATAGCAATATTTCTTATGTCTTCACGGAATTGTTGCAAAGTAACCCCTTAGACGGTTTATGCGTATGACGGTCTTAACCGCGTGCGGAAATTGAATTTAAGCATAGACATCTGTCATATATAGTATCACATTTGCGGCATCAGCATTAAATCGACAGGCCATAACGGCGGCCCTGCCTTCAGACAAGTTCAGTTATGGACCTGATTATCCTGTCAGGTTGAACGGCAGAAGACGCGGGCAAGCCCTTGTTTTGCCAGTCCACCCAGATGCTCAGGATGCCCATTTGCTTTGCCCCGGCCACATCCCGTGCCAGGTCGTCACCTATCATCCATGCATCCTTTTTATCGATACCAAGTTGATTGAGAGCATGTTGGAAGATACGCCCATCGGGTTTGCCAAAACCGAACTCACTCTCAATTACAATGCAATTAAAAAAAGTCCCCAGCTCAAACCTGTGGATTTTACGCCGCTGGACCTCGGCCGAACCGTTGGTCACCAGGGCCAGCGGTATATTATTCCTGCGGAAATGCTTAAGCGTGTCAATGGCTCCCGGAAAAGGCCGCATGTGTTTCTCTATTTCCTCCCCGTATGCCTCAGATAACTCGCCCGCCGCATTGCTGTCATTAATGCCGAGGCGGGCCAGGGCCATCTCAACCACCTCCCGCCTTGCCATGGCCAGGTTAAGCCGGCCCCACCTGTGCCTTTCCAGGTCGCTCCAATACCAGTCCCTGACTTCACCGATGGCCGCCATTAACGTGTCAACCTGGAGGCTGTCGTACCTGGAAGAAAAGTCCGCGCTGACCTTATACCAGCTTTGCTCTACCCTGGCATTGATCGACAGTATCGTATCGTCGAGATCGAAGAGTGCCCCTTTGGGGAAATGTTGATCCAATTTATCGCGGCTCCCGGTATATATTATAAGGCCTTTGCCGCATCCATCTTCAAAATGTAATCCCTCGCTATCTTTAAGGCAGCCTCAACAACCGCCGGCTCGATATACTTGCTGACATCATTGGGCGTATGGTAAACGAAGCCTTTCTCATAGTCCTTGATGTTTAAGCTCATGGCCGCCAGGTTGGTGACTTCTATGCCAGCCTCGCCGAATGCTGCGGCATCTGTGCTTCCTCCCCCGGGCGACATACGCGAAATCACTGCTTTATAACCAAGCGACCCGGCAATATCAACACACTGCTGAGCCATTTCATGCGATAGCTTCACGGTGGAATTAAGATCGTAATCAAGGAAATTCAACTCTTTCAAATTGTAGAGTGTATCCATATTGAACACAAAGGTCTTTGTTTTCAGCAACTCTTCCCGGTGCGCTCTGACATAAGCCCTTGCACCGCGCAGACCGCACTCTTCAGCATCAAAGGAAGCCAGGATAATTCGTGTGTGTTTCAAAGGGCTCGCCCCCTTGCGTTTAGCCTCACCGAAAAGCCTGCCGGTCTCTGCAGCGATAGCCACTGCGATCATATTATCTCCAGCACCGGGCACAACCTGTGAAGTGGTAAAGAAAAGGAAGGGGATTTCGAAAACCCCGCCTATCATCAGGGTAACGGCAACCCACTGCGGTAATACAACGCCAAATAACGACAGGACTGCTGCAACCAGCGATATCAGCAGGGCAATCACCAGCAGCAATACGCCGCAGGCTAAAAGTGGCGTATACAGTTTGGGCAGATGCGTCAGTATCTGAAAAGCGTAGGCCGCGTCATGATGTGCGCTGACTATCACCTGCCGCCTGACCTCTCCTTCCGGCTCAATGCTGCCCGAAATATTAAATCCCTTTCTTGCAGGGAATAAAGGATCAAGCAGGTGCCAGTAAAAGACGAACTGCCCGATGAAAGCGAACAGGCTGACGGCCAGCCCGGCAAAAGCTATCCAGGGATACTGGAAATAAAGCAGCACAGCGCAGATAAAATAGACCACCACCATGCCGGGGATATACTTGAGAAAGCTCCAGGGATGGATGACAAATTCCTCGGTTTTAACCGAACCGGCATCGCAGAATTTTTCAAATTCCTGCTTGACACGCTGTCCGGCCCTGCGGCAGGACTCAGTACCAGCCAGATGGCCGGGGTACCCATTCACAACCTCATCAGTAAAGGTGAAGGCCCTTCTAACATCCGGCCCCGTTATCTCAGGAAATACGTTTTCCTTATCCATGCTGCAGCCTCCGTTAGATGTTAATATCCAAGCCAGGTGGTGATGCTGTCTACCGGTTCGCGCGAGCTCACCAGTTTATTAGCGGGAAAATCCGGATCGGGATACCCGATGGAGATACCGGCGATCAGTCTTTTGGATTCAGGGATATTGGCATATTTGCGCCACACCTGGTCATACATGATACCCTGGTCTGCTATACAGGTGCCGAGGCCATATTCGAGCGCCGCCAGGCAAATGGTCTGGCATAAAGCCCCTACACCCAGCATATCAAGGTGATATTTCAACTCTTTATCAGCAAATATAATTATTTGGCACGGCGAATCGAAGAAGCGGAACCCGCGCGACATCCACTGCTTACGCGCCTCTTTGTCCTCGCGGGCAATCCCCATCAGCTTAAAAAGCTCTACCGCAAGGTCGACCTGGCGCTTTTTGAACACACCTTCAAATGGCTGACGGAGCATATCATTGGTGGGAAAGGCGCCCTCATTGAAAAGCCTGCCGCACTCCTCACGTATCTGCTCAAGGGCTTTTCCTCCGGCCACCACGAACTCCCATGGCTGCGTGTTCATTCCGGACGGTGTGCGTATGGCAGCCTCCAGTATTTTATGTATAGTCTCCTTCGATACAGGGTCCTTTTTAAAACCGCGGATACTCTTGCGTGTTTTTATGGCCTCGATAACGTCCAATCCAAGCCTCCTTTTCAATAGATGTTCCGTATTCTACAACGTTTCGCAGGGCGAATTCCAAGCGGTTAAAAAGAACCCTCTCCCTTGAGGGAGAGGGTGTAGTACAAAGCAATTGCCCTTTATTTCTTCGAGGGCAGCGATACTATCGCGGTTCCCGGTACGCAGACAAGGCCATTCTGGTTTTCCGCCCAGATCTCACACTCAACGAAATTCTTCCCGTCTTTCACGTATTTTTTCATGATCTTGCCCTTGCATATCAGCGTCTCTCCCGGGAAATTGCTGGCTTTATGAGTGACCGCAACTTTGTGTAGCCGTCCCTCCTCTCCCATCCATTCCTGCAGCATTCGTTCCAACAGCGCCAGTTTGTTGGGACCGTGAGCTATAACATCCGGCATGCCTGCGGCGCGTGCAAAATCCTTGTCATAGTGGATCTCGTAGAAATCCCTGGCTGCCGCCGCCCATTTGACAAGACTTTTAGTAGTTAGCGTTTCCTTTACCTGGTGCGGTATGTCCTGGCCCGGCTCAATATCTTCATAATATACTGTTGCTTTCATTTTTCTCTGTCTCCTCTATTTCGCCGGCGCTGCTATGAATATTTCCGTTGGCCTGTATATGGCCGCAATTTCGCCGCGCTGGTTTGTGAAAGTGACCTCAGAAGTCACAAAAAGCATCTTGCCCTTTTTCCCCTCCCGCTCAACAAGGTTTATGATCTTGCCCTTTGGAGTCAGGGTGTCCCCTGCATGAACGTCCTGCAATAGTTCCCACTCATCTCCTCCATGGACACCGGTAGCTACGGTAAAAGGGAACTTGAGCACCATCAAGGGAGCCCCCAGCGGCAGGTTATAGGTTGGGAAGATCGGCGGCGCCACGACGCTGCTATGCCCCTTGCTCCTGGCATATTTCTCATCGGTGAAAAGGGGATTGGGGTCGTTTATCGCTTCAGCAAAGTTTTTAATGGCCCCTTTCTCCACATCGAAAGGCGGCCCCCAGTCTATGTCTTTTCCTATAAACGCTCTCATCTGATCCGTGATCAACGACTGTTCCGGCATACTTTTATTGTTACCTCCATAACGTAATACCCGCGGGCATCGGCCTGTAATTTTTTCAGTTTATCGATTGACCCGTGGCCTAAACTTTTTATCATGTAGACGCTATGTTGTCAATATGGCTAAGTTCAGGGAATCTCAAGCCCCGCGATCGAATTTTCGAACAAATGATAATTTTCAATTTAATAACGATAATGAATTTTTACGCTGAATACAATGTGACGTATTCTAGATCCAGTATTAATAACTTATATTGATATTTTCTCGCTACACTTGACCGGGCGTCCGTGGGGATTTAATATTAGGACACTTATGGGCATAAGGGTTATTGGGGTTGTAGGCAAGATAGGCTCCGGCAAGGATGAGGTCCTCAAGTACCTCAAGGCTAAATATGGCATACCTTACCTCTCCACCGGCGACCTGGTGCGTGATCTGGCGGCTAAAGAAGGTTTGGCGCCAACCAGGGAAAACCTGGAGATCATCTCCGAGCGATGTTTCATCGAGCTGGGAAAGGGTTGTTTTGTCAGAATGATAGCGGATGAAATAAAGAAAAATGGCTGGAAGACAGCCGGCATCAGCGGAATTCGCGCCCCCGCCGATGTGCATATTTTGAAAGAAATGTTCGGCGCCGCTTTCATCCTGCTTCGGGTAGACGTGGCCGACACCAAATTACGTTTTCAACGTATTCTGAAGCGGCATGAGACCAGGGACCCTGAAAAATTCGAGGAGTTCATGGTCCAGGAGCGCGGTGAAGAAGAGGTCTTCCATGTCGATAAAACCGCCGCTATGGCCAATTACGCTCTGAAAAACGACGGCACTGTCGATGACCTGCACAGGCAGATCGATACTTTGGTCAAGTCTAAGAAGCTGTCCTCCAATTAAAGGCCTGCTTTTTCCGCAATGCGTTAATATTTGATATGCTATATTAATTGCCGGCCTGCCCGGGCATATCGTCCGGATAGCTAAACCAAGCAAGCTGCCAGCATTATCTTAATTGAAAGGTGTAATTTCGATGAAAAAAATGGGCAA
Organism: Chloroflexota bacterium; assembly: GCA_026389655.1. GTDB lineage: Bacteria > Chloroflexota > Dehalococcoidia > GIF9 > UBA5629 > JAFGLP01. The sequence continues at coordinate 801 of JAPLHL010000505.1, read as the reverse complement.
CCTTGTTGCTGTATTTATTTCCATTGCTGTACTTTTCACGGCCTGCAGCAGTGATCCTACGACCGAGTATCTGAGGCAGGGTGATACATATTATGACCAGGGCCAGTTCGTTGAAGCGCTCGCTGAATATTCCAAGGCCATCGAACGCAATCCAAATATTGTGACCGCCTATACCCACAGGGGAGCGGTCTATAACGCCCGGGCCGAATGGGACCTGGCAATAGCTGACCTCACAAAAGCCATCGAGCTCGACCCCAGCCGGGCAGACAACTACCAGAACCGCGCCTTCGCCTACCTGGCTAAAGAAAAGTATGATCTCGCCATCGACGACCTTAACAAAACAATCCAGCTGGAACCCAAGGCCACATTGGCCTATTCGAATCTGAGCTGGCTCTACGTGCATAAAATGGACTGGGATAAAGCCATCGATGCAGCAAACAAGGCTGTCTCACTCGACCCAAAGCTGTATGATGCGTATTACAACCGGGGTGTCGCTTATTATGCTAAAAGTGACATGACGAACGCAGCAGCTGATTTGGACACCGCATTAAATATCAACCCCAACCTTGCCCCGGCCTACAATTACCGCGGGCAGATTTACCTTATTTCCGGTGACCTCAAGGGCGCTTTGAGCAGTTTTAATAATGCAATCGAAAAAGACCCCGATATGGCACAGGCCTATAAGTTCCGCGGGCTGCTGTATATCGATAATAAAGAACCCGCCAGGGCACTGGCCGATTTAAATAAATCTATTGAGATGGATGACAGCGACGCCATGGCCTACTATTACCGGGGAAATGT
>JAPLHL010000513.1 GCA_026389655.1 Chloroflexota bacterium | reverse complement strand
TTGAGGGAACGTGAAGGATCGGCGGCGGGTGTGCTCGAAAGCCTGGGCGTTACCCTGGAACGTGTCCTGGCGGAAGTCAATAAGCTTTTGAATGCACAGACTGGACAGGCCAGGGCTGTCAGCAAGGAAGGGGCCCGGACTCCCATACTGGACCAGTTGGGTGTTGACCTGACTAATATGGCCCGCGTTGGGAAGCTTGACCATATCGTTGGCAGAGAAAAGGAATGCGAGCGTATCATCCAGATTCTCAGTCGAAGGACCAAGAACAATCCCGCTTTGATCGGAGGGCCTGGTGTGGGTAAATCCGCCATAGTGACCAAGCTTGCTCAGCAGATTATTACCGGCGACGTACCTGAGACCTTGCGGAACAAACGGCTGGTGACTCTGGATATAGGGTCGCTGGTGGCCGGTACTAAATACCGCGGCGAATTTGAAGAGCGCTTAAAGAAAGTACTCGACGAGATAAAAGGCGCCGGGAACTGTATTGTTTTTATCGATGAGTTGCATACTATCGTGGGCGCAGGCGCTGCCGAGGGCGCTGTCGATGCCTCCAACATACTGAAACCTTCATTATCCAGGGGCGAAATCCAGTTCATTGGAGCCACCACACTTGATGAGTACCGCAAGTACATTGAAAAAGATGCCGGCCTTGAAAGGCGCTTCCAACCCGTGCAGGTAGCTGAGCCCACGGTCGAACAAACCGTAGCTATTTTGAGGGGCATCAAGCACCATTATGAAGACTACCACAAGTTGATTATCAACGACGATGCTTTATCAGCCGCCGCATCCATGGCAGCCAGGTATATATCGGACCGTTTTCTGCCTGATAAGGCCATCGATATTATGGATGAGTCATCTTCCCGTGTCAGGATAAAGAAAGGTGTTGTTCCTATCAGTATTGCTGAAGCGCAAAAAGCATTGGAAAACCTGCGAAGGGACAAGGACAATGCCATTGGTTCTCAGCAGTATGAGATGGCTGCCGAGTTGCGCGACAGGGAAGTACAGCTCCAGGCCAAGATCAAGAATATGGAACAGGAGTGGCAGAATACTCAGAAAAAAGAGACCCCCATTGTGACCAAAGAGGACATTGCCGAGGTGGTCAGCATGTGGACGGGTATCCCCGTAATCAGCCTGACGATGGACGAGTCGGAGCGCCTGCTTAAAATGGAAGAGACCATACACCAGGATATAGTTGGACAGGATGAGGCAATCACAACTATTGCCAAGGCAGTCCGCAGGTCAAGGGCGGGCCTTAAAGAGGCCAGGCGTCCGATGGGCTGCTTTATTTTCCTGGGCCCGACTGGTGTAGGTAAGACCGCTCTGGTAAAAGCATTAGCCAAATTCATGTTCAAGAATGAAGATGCCATGGTCAGGCTCGACATGTCTGAGTTTATGGAGCAGCACAATGTTGCCAGGCTGGTCGGCGCTCCTCCCGGATATATAGGATATGAAGAGGGGGGCCAGTTGACGGAAGCTGTCAGGCGCAACCCCTACTCCGTAATACTTCTCGATGAAATAGAAAAAGCGCATCCTAATGTCTATGACATCCTGCTGCAAATCATGGACGACGGCCACCTGACTGATGCCAAGGGCAGGCGCGTGGATTTCCGGAATACCATACTTGTCATGACCTCTAACGTCGGCGCCGAATTGATAAAGCGTGATTCCGGCCTGGGCTTTAGT
>JAPLHL010000413.1 GCA_026389655.1 Chloroflexota bacterium | reverse complement strand
TTTGCAGGCTTACTGAAAGGGAAGTTGTCCAGTTGTCCGTTAAGGATTTTGTTGAAACGGGCCATCATCTCGACCCTGTTTTCGACTGACTGGCGCATATTGGTAGCGGCCTCCGTGGACCCGACATAGGGCAGATTGACGTGCCCCAGTGTCGGCAGTTCGGCTGATGGAGCGATGGAACCGGGAGAGAAATCCGGTTGTTTTTTCTGTATTCGTTGAATTAGTTCTTTCTGCCGGCGCAGCAGATCGAGGTAATAATCGGCCAGCAGTGCCTGGTTGCGCTCGTGTTGCGAATGCATGATGAAGACGGAACTGATGAAATTTAGCGGCCATTGCCTGATGACGGCATAGGGCTTCGTTCGCAATATGGGACGTGGATCAATTGCCTCCAGGTCGGCAACAACCGCCCCTGCGTCCACAATGGAAGGACGGCAGTCATACACCCATTTGCCGTTCACAGGGTTGGGACTTGTGGAAAGTAAGGTGCTAAGAGCAGCTATGACCGCATCGAGCAGAGAGGCGTCCGTGGGGGGACCTAAATGCACAAACTGGTAGTTGCACTGAAGGTTGGCATCTTCGGGGCCGAACATGGTAAAAATAGCGTCGCGGTCAATCGTGCAGAAGTAGAGCGGGATTCCCAGGTCTGAGATTCGCCAATCACTGCGACCTGTGTAGGCCTTCAACCGGCTTGCCAGCCAGCGGCGCAGGGGTTTCAGGTTAGACCTGCCGTACAGTGGATTGAGATTGAAGCTTCGGATGTTCCAGCCGTGTGCTTTGCCGAGGAAATCGCGGAAATCAGTTATCGCCGGCGCAGCTTTCCCCCATTTTTCAGGATTCAGCTTTGCAGCCATTGCCAGCCCGAAGGCCATTGCTGTCAGTGCCCCGCCGCTGACACCGTAAATACGCCCGACCGGCTCATTTTCTTTGAATAAAGATAAGGCACGGTCCAGCTCTTTAAGAATACACGGGATATCACCTAGCTTGGAAGATTGGAATATGACCGAAGGCGTTGAAATCATAGGCTATTTTAACAGAGTCCTTAATAGGTTTCACTACACGCTAGGCACGGATCGTTGGTATCCCTTCCTGTTAAGTAATTTAATCCAAAATATCCATCTGCTGGAGTAAGATCGATCAATGCCTGCCTTTTACTACCAGCTTCCTTTCGCTCCAGATGCGGCGCATCAGGGGATCGCCCTGGGCAGTACGGTAATCGAAATCGCTTCGTGTCATACGCGTTAAGTTGATGCCGACGCCTGTACTTTCCTCGATGTTTCCCATGAGCTCGAGCACGACATCTTTATTGTCATCCCCTACCACCAGTAGATCAACGCCGCTCGCCGGGATTTCCTCCGATTTGGCAGCATCGCCATAAATGATAGCCAGCGTTATCAGGCTGATTTCATTGAACTGGTCTCTCAGGTAATCGACGAAAGATGACACAGTAAAAGCCGGATATCCCTCCTCCCCTGGCCTTTCCGTGGCGGCAGCGGCGGTTTCCCCTGCATCGGCCGACTGCTGTGTCTCTCTATCTTCTATGGGGTGAGGCTCATGGTTCATTATCACCTTGGCCCCCGGGAGGATCGGTTCTTCATCGATGCGGTGTCTCGGCTCTTCACTTAACCCGGGGACACTGGCTAACTTCGTAGCTTTTGACGAAGGACTGGCCGCTGTCCGGCGTGAAGGGACTGTGGTATCGTCAGTTTCGAGCAGTATCTTTTTCCATTCGGCGAGCAGAGGAAAATCTGCGACCACCTCATAATACTTCTGGTTCCTCTGCATATATGAACGCAGCAACCCGGCTTTTTCCATGTAGCCAAGCTCGCGGCGTACCGCATTAAGAGGTTCACCGGTCAGGCGTGCTATTTCCCTCGTATAGTAAGCGCCATCTCTGCTGAAAAAAAATTTCAATAGGTTACGTTTCGCTTTTGATGTTATAAAATATCTTAATATACTCATAAAGTGAACACCTATTATGTCCTAACTGTACAATAAATGTGGGCAATTTTCAATCTACCCGAGCCTTTTCCCATCATTTCTGTGTAGAAATTTAATTGTGATAAAATTTCCCTTAAGTTCCGGAAAAGGAGATTGTGATGGAGACAAAGATTATTAAACAGTCGGTGACATTCAAAGCGAGTGCCCATACCGTTTATGAATTGCTGATGGATTCGAAAAAGCACTCCATACTGGCGGGAGATGAGGCCAGGATCAGCCGGAAAGTGGGCGGAAAGTTTAATGTTGGCGGTTATATTGAAGGGGTCAATCTGGAACTGGTCCCTGATGAAAAGATCGTTCAGACCTGGCGTTATGAGGATTGGCCGAAGGGGCATTACTCGAAGGCCACTTTCTCTCTTAAGGAAGAGGGCGGGAAAACCAGGCTCACATTTAATCAAACCGGTGTACCGGAAGAATTTTACGAAGATATCAAACAGGGGTGGATCGATTATTACTGGACGCCGATGAAGGAAATCCTGGAAAAGAAGTAAATAATTTAGATAAAGGAGCCGAATAGTGGATAAAGTTAAAGTTAATGCACAGCCCCTGGTTTATCCTATGCCCGCGTTTTTAATCGGGGCAAACGTCGAAAAGAGGGCCAATTTCATGACGGCCGCATGGTCGGGAATTGCCTGTGGAGAGCCCCCCATGATCTCAGTGGCATTACGGCACCCCCGGTATACGCTCAAGGGCGTTGAGGAGAACATGACATTCTCAGTTAACGTACCTTCCGTGGATCAGGCGAGGGAAGTGGACTACTGCGGCATCGTGACAGGCGCCAAGGTCGACAAAGTAGCGGTATGCAAGTTCAAAGTATTCTACGGCAAACTTGAAACCGCCCCGATGGTACAACAATGCCCGATTAACCTGGAGTGCAAGGTCGAGCATATGCTGGACCTGGGCAGCCATGTATTGGTCATAGGCAAAATAGAAGAGGTCTACGTTTCCAGCAACTGTTTCACAGGAGATCACCCGGACGTGAAAAAAATCAGGCCGATAATGTGGACTACTTTGCCGTCAAATGTTTACCAGGGCCTGGGCCCGGAAGTTGCCAAAGCGTTTAAAGTCGGCTTGGAATTGAAGTAACTCACGGCTACCCTGCCGGGTAGTTGCGAAGCAGTAATGGGCGTGGGTACTTAATGATGGGGTATCTGAATCCCGAATGTTTTCAGTAACAGGTCGGGAGTAAGGATTTCTTGCGGCGTACCGATGGCGACTACCTGGCGTGCCAGGAGCATTACAAGATCGCATAAAGATGCTTCTTTTATATCGTGTGTGGCTGTGATTACCGTTGCGCCGCGTGACAGCTCAGCCTTCATGGCTTGCGAGAAGATTTCCTGGCCTGCCGCATCGAGTCCGGCAGTCGGTTCGTCAAGAACAAGCATATCTGCCCGGTGTGCCAGTACCTGGGCGATATACGTCCGTTGTTGTTGACCACCCGATAGGTACCAAAGTGGTGTATTTGCAAGTTGGTCAATCCCCATGGTCTTCATTGCAGCCATGACAAGTTCTTCATCAGCCTTTGTTGCCCGTCCCCAGAGTCCAAGCTTGGAGAAGCGTCCCATACGGACGACGTCGATCGCACGGAGCGGCAAGACAAACCCGGAAACATGGAATTGGCTCAAGTATGCAATGCCTTGCGGCACGCTGCCCGGTTTATTCCCTAGAGCGATTATCTCGCCGCTCAACGGCTGTAGCAAGCCCACAATAGTCTTCAGCAAAGTAGATTTGCCGGAGCCGTTTGTCCCCACCAGGGCGAGAGACTGCCCGCATTTCAATTGCACGCTGATATCAGCCACCACGGTATCATGGTTGTAGCCGATATCCAGGTGCTCTGCATTCAGGCAGGCTGTACTGCATGATCCGGCTTCTGTAATGTGAGTTGCATGTATCATTTAATCTTCTCTGTGCGCATGGTTTACTGATGGGGCGGATGCAGTTCCATACGCCGCACTTGTTGGCTGCGCACCGTCTGCACCGTGAATACGATGAAAAAGATAAGTACAGCTGTCAGCACAATCGCCGCTCCTGCGGCGATGTTCAAATGATAGCTTGCCAGCAGGCCGAAGTAGATTGACAATGTCCCGAATACTGTGGCCCAGGCCATCATAGCTCCGATTCGGCGGGCAAGTAATGCGCCTGCGCCTGCCGGCGCCAGTAGCATGCCAAATACAAGTAGAGTGCCCACTGTTTGAAAAGATACGACGACGGTAAGGGCAATTAAAGCCAGCATAATATAGTGATAAAGGCTGGAAGAGAAACCGGATACTTGTGCCTGCTCAGGGTCAAAACACAGGAGCATGAAGGGGCGTGCACAGACCATCGTTACTATTACGATAACAGCAGCGGCTATCACCTGAAGGATAATGGCCTGGATGCTTACCCCTAATATCTCACCAAAAAGTATTCGCACAAGGTCCCCGCTGAAAGATGTTGAGCGGGACACAATAATTACGCCCAGGGCAAGCATCCCCACGAATAGAAGGCCGATGGCCGTATCTGAAGACAGCCGTGATTTCAACGTTATGAGGCTGACGCCGCTGATCATAACTACCGTTCCGATGGCGGCTCCCACAACACCCGGGATACCCAGGAGGATTGCCACCGCAATCCCGGGCAGGACACCGTGTGCAATAGCATCTCCGATGAACGCCAGTCCCCTCAGGATAACAAAAGTGCCGACAACTGCGCAGGTAAACGAGACGATAACCCCGGCCAGTAAGGCGTAAAGCATAAACTGGTTGGAGAGAAAGGGTGATATAAACCAATCCATCAATATGCCTGTAACAAGAGCGAAGCTATTTTAACCCGTCCACTATCACTTTAGCCAAGTTCTTCTCAAAAGTGAAATATGAGCCGTCCTCCGGGATGCTGTGGGTTGTAAGCCTGATTACTTTAACTCCCGTTTCCTTACCTATGGCGTCGGCCACGGCTGAGGAAGTGCCGAGCTCGGTAAAAATAGCTTTGACTTTGTTATCCTCGATCAACTTCTTTAGCGCTGCCAGGCTGGATGCTGACACTTCTGCCTGCGATGTAATGCTCGGGATGATCGCCCCTATCAGTTTAAAACCAAAGCGTTGAGCAAAGTATCCCATAGATTCATGACCTGTGACAAGCTTCCGGTCTGCTGCCGGTAAGGTAGCGACTGTGCGGGACACCTCATCGCTCAGGTCCTCGAG
>JAPLHL010000329.1 GCA_026389655.1 Chloroflexota bacterium | reverse complement strand
ATGCTCAAGAAGAACCCCGATGATTTGTTTAAGATCATGAATGGAGGCTGATACAAGCATTATCGCTGGGTTCAAAATAAGGGGGTAAATTAATGGCTAAGGTAGATAGTGAACGCCGGGATAAAGTTTTCATCGTAACGATCAACAGGCCGGCTGTTCGTAATGCCGTGGATGCTGAGACAGCAGGATTGCTGGAAGACGCTTTCAATGTGTTTAAAAGGGATGAGAAACTTCGTGTAATGGTTTTAACAGGCGCTGGGGAAGTGTCCTTCTGTGCCGGCGCCGATTTAAAAGCGGCGTCGGGTCTGATTGCCAGGCCGGGTGCAGATAAATCGGGTCCGATGGGTTTTAGCAGGATTACCAGCGTCCAAAAACCGACTATAGCTGCCGTCAACGGTTTCTGTCTGGCAGGGGGATTGGAGCTGGCATGCTGGTGTGATTTCCGCATAGCAGCGGCAAATGCCAGGTTTGGCGTAGTAAACCGTCGCTGGGGGGTACCTCTTATTGACGGAGGGACGCAGAGGCTACCGAGGATAGTTGGGTTGGGAAATGCCCTGTACCTGATCGAGACGGGCATCATGATAAATAGTGATCAAGCGCTTAGGATGGGACTGATACAGGAGATAGTTCCCGAAGGGAAAGCCATCTCCCGGGCGCTCGAGCTTGCCGCTATTCTTTCCGCTTATCCCTGGACCAGCCTGGTAAATGACCGCCGTGCTGCCTGCGAAGGTCTGGCGCTGGGACTTGCAGCAGGAATAGAGCTCGAGAAAGAATTGCATAAATCCAGCCTGCGGGATATGGAGATGATGGACGGTCTCAGACGGTTTGCTGACGGGCAACGTCCAAAGCCTCCGGAGCCGCCGGCCTGAGTTAAATCAGGGTTTCATTTTCCGGACCATGTAAAGGATCCGGCAGCTTATTTCGAGTAGCTCGGTATATACGTAGGCCTCTTCAATGCTCATACCGCGTGCGAAGCTGCCATGCCGGTGAACCAGGACAACAGCGTGGGTCTTGAGTGCTTCTGCAATTTCCTGTGCAAAACCGCCTGGCATGGGTTCCTTGCCGAACCCAACGACGGGCACCTTGGGGATAAATAACTTGCCGGCCTCGTCTTCCGTTAATACCATGTCTCCCAGGAATGACAGCGCTGTAGCGTGGATTGGATGGGAGTGCACTATTGCCGAAAACGGTGTATTTTGATATATGGCCCGGTGGACACAGAGCTCGGAAGATGCTTTTTTCGTATTCTCGTCGTCTTTAGTAACGCCTGTTTCTATGAGGTCAGGTTCTGTCAGGTAGCCCAGCCGGCTCCCACTGCGGGTAATCACCAGATTCTGGTCCTGTCTTACACTCAAGTTACCGCCATGCATCGATACCATGCTGCGCATGTATAGATCGTTACCAACGGTCTGGAAGCGGGATAACAGACTGTCCAAAGCACTCACTTGATCTCACCCCCGCCCCCGTCCTTGAGGATAGGGACATTTAAAAATTTCTAGAGAGGGACTGGGCGCCCCTCTCTAACCTTTTTCTTTCGGATTATTATTTGGCTTTCTTGGTTGAAGCGTTAAATTTTTTCATCAGGCGGGACTTCTTCCGTGCCGCCGTATTGGGATGAATGACCTTTTTCTTTGCGGCCCTATCCAGCGCGCTTATAGCTTCTGTAACGGCTGCTTTAGCATCCCCGCCTTTCTTGGAGGCTACGAGTTTCTCTGCTTTAGTAACGGAGCTTTTGGTAAAACTCCTGATGCCCTTATTACGTTCCGCTTTCCTGGCGGCTGATCTGGCTGATTTTTCTGCTGTCTTTGTCTTTGGCAATTCTGCCTACCTCCTTTGATATCAAGAACTGACGTTAAGCCTGTCCTGCTGCTTTTTCCTGGCATTTATGACGCCGCGCAGGCTCATTATTCTACTTAAAACGTGGTTCAATTGTCCCATATTTTTTATTTCAATAGTAGCAAACATCGTAAAGATGTCGTCACTATATTGAGTGCTGACACTTGTAATATTAATTTTCTCTTCGGCTACAACTGTGGTTAAGTCCCTCAACAGGCCAACCCTGTCGTAGGCTTCCACCTGGATATTAACAGGGTAGACATCTTCTACATCCCCCCAGCTCACCTCTATCAGCCGCTCTTTTTCTTCCTCGTTGACTACATTAATACAGTTCTTGCGGTGCACTGTTATACCCTGCGTCCGCGTAATGTATCCGATGATATCATCACCGGGCACCGGATGGCAACATTGAGCAAGGTGAGTGAGAAGGTCCCCGACTCCCAGGACCTGGATCCCTGACCCCTTGTGCTGGGAAGGCGTGGGGGACGGCTTCGCTGTCACCTCCTCCATTTCTTCAGGTTCCCCCGCCAGTTTGGCAGCTATTTGGTGTGGTGTAATGACCCCGGAACCGGCTGCTGCAAGGAAATCATCGGCGTTATCAAACTCCATCTCTTTGGCCAGCTCTTCGAAGTTCGTGAAATCTACACCCAGCCTCCGGAGTTCTTTCTCCAGGATCACTCTGCCGCGGTCGATGTTTTGCGCCCTTTCCTGCTTCTTGTACCAGGCGCGTATTTTTTCCTTGGCGTGGGCAGTCTTCACGAAGCCCAGGTCGGAGTTTATCCAGTCGAGGCTGGGCGCTTTATCCGCCTTGCTCACCATGATTTCTAAGATGTCGCTGTTTTTCATTTCGTAGTTGAGCGGGACAAGCCTGCCGTTTACCTTGGCGCCTATGCAGCGGTGTCCCAGGTTCGTGTGTATACGGTATGCAAAGTCCAGTGGGGTTGAACCCTTGGGAAAAGCTTTGATTTCTCCTTTGGGAGTATAGACAAATACCTGGTCGGAGAAAAAATCATCCTTTAGCGAGGCCAGGAACTCCTCGCTGTTGAGTGAGCTCTGCCAATCGATAAGCCGTCGCAGCCATGAGATCTTCTGTTCAAAATGAAGGTCCGGCTTCGCCCCTTCTTTGTACCTCCAATGGGCGGCCACACCGTATTCTGACATCCGGTGCATATCATAGGTACGGATCTGTATTTCCAACGGTGTGGCACCCTGCGCCAGTACCGTTGTATGCAAAGATTGGTATCCATTGTCCTTGGGATTGGCAATATAATCGTTGAATTCATCGGTTATCGGATGCCACAGATTGTGTACAATGCCTAAAACTTTATAGCAGTCAGAAACATCGTGGACAAGAACCCGAAGTGCGAACAAGTCGTGAATATCGCCAAAACTTCTGCCAATAGCGGCGTATTTCTTGATTTTCTGGCAAACACTGTATATGTGTTTTGGTCTTCCTGTGACCTCGCCATCTATGCCGGCTATTACCATTTCGTCACGCAGTTGCCGTACAGCATCATCAATGAAGCCTTCACGTTGCGCACGGGTTACGGAAATCATTTTGGCGATCTCATGATATTTCTCAGGTTCAAGATTATGAAATGCAAGGTCCTCCAGTTGCCATTTAACATGCCCTATCCCCAGCCGGTGAGCGAGCGGGGCGTAAATCTCCAATGTTTCCTGGGCTATGGCATGGCGCCTTTCCGGAGGAAGTGCCTCGAGGGTGTTCATATTGTGGAGCCTGTCCGCCAGCTTGATGAAGACCACGCGCAGGTCTTCTGCCATAGCGATTAGCATTTTACGTAAGTACTCAGCTTGAGTTTCCTGGCTGCTGACCGCAACATCGCGTCTCCAGGTAACTCTACTCAGCTTGGTTACGCCGTCCACCAGTTTGCCGACCTCACTGCCGAATTTCTTCTCGATCTCGGCAATGGGTATATTGCAGTCTTCCGGGACATCATGCAGTAGTGCTGCTGCCAGGGTGGCGGCATCCAACTGTAATTCTGCGAGCGTTATGGCGGTTTGCAGAGGGTGTTCAAGGAATGGTGCTCCGGACTTGCGCTTCTGCCCCTCGTGCGCCGCACGTGCGTATTCATAGGCGGCCTCTACGATTGCCAGTTTATCGGGAGGCAGGTATTCTTTGGCCTGTGCAAATAAGCGGGATGGATCCATTCGTTCACCGGTTCAACTGTATGATACGGTATGCCGAGTTTGGTTGGCAAATATATCATTGAATGTGATTTTAGTCGTTTGCCGCAGCCGTGCATCAGTAATATTATATTTTCATAAACGGTTTTCCGGATTACACGTAATGATTGATGGTGGGGCAAACCATTATGGAAGATCGACAAAACCAGGAGGGACCTAATGAAGATTGTTAAACTTTGCCGTGAAGGCACCTGCTGCCCTGCAGTTAAAATATTCGATGATAGGGTTGAGATTGGAGAGGACAAGAACACGTGCGTATTGAGCGCAGATGAATTCGAGATCCTCAAAGAGAAGATACTTTCCGAAGAAATCTAAATATAAGTTCACTGTCCTGATAAAATGAGTCCACCGTCCCACCCGGTGGATTTATTTTATTATCGAAATTTGAACTTAAAATCGTGGGGGGGTATCCTTATGTATTCATCTTCTGATTCTTGTTAACGATCCTTTGAAAGGATAGCCATGATGATAAAAACATCTGCCAATCTTGATGAAGTCTTTTTCCCAAGAAATGTTGCAGTAATAGGGTCATCACCCACGGAGTTTTATACTTTAGCTCTGCTTTTGACCAAGATGCGCGACCATTTGTACCTCGTTAATCCTAACTATAAAGAGGTGCATGGCAAAAAGTGCTATGCCAGCATTTTGGATGTCGAAGAACCTGTTGATTATGTAATTTTTAACCTGCCTACTCGAAATGTTCTGGACGTTGCCAGGGAGTGCGTTCAAAAAGGCGTCAAGGTAATACATTCCTTTACTTCAGGCTTTGGTGAGACCGGTCTGCAAGAAGGAATTGAGCTGGAAAGGGAGCTCATCTCGATAACTAAGGGTAAGGTCAGGTTGCTTGGCCCGAACTGCATGGGCATATATTGTCCCAAATCGGGACTATCTTTTCATCCGGCCTCAACAAATGAGGAAGGGCATATTGGTGTCATCGCTCAAAGCGGCACTTTTGCCCAATACTTCGTGTTTGCCGGCAGGTCCCGGAACGTCAAAATAAGCAAGATGGTCAGCTACGGCAATGCACTTGATCTCGATTGTCCGGACTTTCTAGAATATCTGGCCGATGATCCGGATACGAGAGTCATTGCCCTATATGTTGAAGGTGTGAAAGACGGCCGTTTATTGAGGTCCGCTCTTGAATATGCTTCAAGTAAAAAGCCGGTAGTTGTACTTAAGGGTGGCATTACAGAGGCGGGCGTAAGAGTCGCTTCGTCTCATACGGGATCGTTGGCCGGCTCAGGCCAGACATGGTCCACCATGTTCAAGCAGTCGGGGGTGGTTCAGGTCGATGACTTCGATGCCTTACTCAATACTGCTATTTGCTTGAATGGTTCGGAGCCCCCGCGTGGTAGAGGTGTAGCCATAGTCACATATTCCGGTGGATTTGGGGTTGTGCAGAGCGATATGTGCGTGAAGGCCGGGTTGGAAGTTCCTCAGTTCTCTCCCCCGGTTATCGAAGAATTGCGGAAATTTGTACCGGCGGTGGGGACGATGATTGGCAACCCTCTGGACGCCTGGCAGATATTCTATAATTATGGAGAAAACCAGGCCGGCCTTGGTGACGTTTTTCGTATTGTCTCGCAAGATAATAATATACACTCGATGATAATGCAGTTCGATATCATCAGGTACATGCTCGCCAGGTGGGGAGTTGAATTCGAAAAACGTTTTGAGATAATTGCGCAGCGGTTGTTTGAAGGATTCCGTTTTGCGCGTGATAAAGCTGGTAAACTGGTAGTGATCAGTATATATCTTGATCCGTATGCCGATAATGAAATTGAGCGAAAGTACACACTGGCGTTTAAAAAAAAGTGTGAAGCCGAAGGTTTTCCTGTATATCCAACGCTAAGTGATGCGGTCATGGTAGTGTCTATCATGTATAAGTTTACTGAGCTCGGATATCGCAGATCTTTAAAAAAGGGGTGATTGGGTATGCAGAGGAAGGGTCCGGTAGTGGTGCTGGTTACTGTTTCAAGCATGGAAGAAGCGGATAAAATTAGCACTGTATTGCTGGAGCATAAGAAAGCGGCGTGCGTGAATGTTGTCCCGAAAGTCACATCCAGTTTCTGGTGGCAGGGCAAGATAGACTCCACCGACGAGTCGCTTCTCATCATTAAAACCCGGTCTTCAGCACTTCCTGACATCATCAAACTGGTTAAAAAGAACCATAGCTATACCGTCCCTGAGATAATAGCCCTGCCGATTATTGGGGGCAACGAAGACTATCTTACCTGGATTAATACTGAAGTCCCGGAATAAACGGCCCCGTTTGGAAATTTAATCCTTTTCGTATAATATAATTAACCTTTAAGAGGTAGTATTTTTGTTTAAAGCACCCCGTGGTACAGCCGACATTTTGCCTGAAGAGCAGGTGTATTGGCGCCATATAGAAGGCAAGGCCGAGGATACTGCCCGGCTCTATGGGTATGGGCGTATCGATACTCCTGCTTTTGAAGACGCCAGCCTTTTTACTCGCAGTGTGGGAGAAGGCACCGACATTGTTAACAAGGAAATGTATTTATTCAAAGACAGGAGCGACAATGAGCTGTCATTGAGGCCGGAAGGGACCGCATCAGTCTGCAGGGCGTACTTAGAACATGGTATGGATAACCTGCCGCAACCTGTGAAACTATTCTATTTTGCAGATATTTTTCGATACGAAAGGCCGCAGGCCGGGCGCTATCGCCAGCATCACCAATTTGGATGCGAAGCTATTGGAGAGGGTTCCCCAATGCTGGATGCCGAGGTTATCAGCATGGCACTCAACTTCTTTTCATCCATGGGTTTGATGAATTTCTCATTGCACTTGAATAGCATAGGCTGTAAAAAATGCCGGCCCATACATATGCAAAAACTCAAAGAGTACTATGACCCTTTGAAAAAAGGACTTTGTGAAGACTGCCTAATAAGACTAGAAAAAAATCCCTTAAGGCTTCTGGATTGTAAGAAACCAGGATGCCAGGAGGCAGCCGATGCTGCACCGAAAAGCGCAGACTTTTTGTGTGAGGAGTGTCACCAGCACTTTCAATCGCTCATTCACTATTTACAGGCTTTAGATATTAGTTACGTGCTTAATCCGAGGCTGGTCAGGGGGCTTGACTACTATACGAAGACGGTTTTCGAGATCCAGCCGCTAGAAGGTGGATCGCAGAGCGCTCTCGGGGGTGGAGGTCGATACGATGACCTGATTGCCATGTTGGGTGGGAAACCCACACCTGCTATTGGCTTTGCCACAGGTATCGAGCGTATCGTACTGAACTTAAAGAGCCAGAATGTGGTGGTTCCCGGACCTGCAAAACCTACCCTTTTTATAGCTTGTATGGGCGATGCTGCCAGGATTGAAGCCCTGAAGATCGCTGCTTCTCTAAGGGATGCGAATGTTTCTGTGATTGTTTCAACGGGTGACCGTAGTCTCAAAGCTCAGCTAAGACAGGCTAATACGGTGGGTGCAACCAGTGCTGCTATTATCGGCGATGACGAGGTCAAAGCAGGCACTGTGATGTTGCGCAATATGGAGAATGGCGAACAACAGGAAATTCAACCTGAAGAGCTGAAAAGACTTTTAAGTTCTCAGCAATAAGCAAGGAGGATTTCTCGATGGATACGCTTGAAGCGATTCATAGCAGGCGGAGCGTTCGCCAGTATAAAGAGACCCCTGTCCCGGATGATCTATTAAATAAGGTGCTGGAGGCTGCCCGTTGGGCGCCTTCATGGGCCAACTCACAGTGCACCCGCTATATCGTGATAAAAGATCCGGCAACGAAAGAGAAGCTGGCGGAAACGCTGTCACGGGGTAACCCTGGCGCCAACGCCATTAAAAATGCCCCCATCGCCATCGTGGCCTGCGCCGAGCTAAAAAAATCCGGTTACTACAAAGGGATGGCCTCTACAGAAAAGGGCGAATGGCACATGTTCGATACCGGTATTGCCATGGAGAACCTGGCCCTTGCCGCCCATGCGCTGGGCCTTGGTACAGTGCACATCGGTTATATTATCGACTACAAGAAGGTGGCTGAAATATTGGAACTTCCGGAGGAGGTGGTTGCGGTGGAAATGACACCGCTCGGTTTTCCGGCTGCCGAGGCTAAGGCGCCGCCCCGCAAAGAGATGACCGAGATTGTGTTTTACGAAAAGTACGGTAAGCATTAGAATTTAGTAGGTTTCTTCATCGGAAATTTTTCTGCCCGCTGCGGTTGATATAAGTCAGGGCTCTACCGCACGGGCTGAAAATTTTTATACAGGAGGAAAATATGGCCAAGACGATCGCAGAGATCAATGAGAAAATTAAGAAAGGCCAGGCGGTCGTGGTCACTGCGGAAGAAGTGATCAGCATTGCCAGGAAGAAGGGCGTGGCTGCTACAGCAAAAGAGATCGATGTGGTAACCACAGGGACCTTCGGCCCGATGTGCTCATCCAGCGCCTATATGAATCTTGGCCACAGCAACCCGAGAATGAAAATGGGTGGTGGAAAAGTCACCCTGAATGATGTTCCTGCCTATACCGGCATAGCTGCGGTTGACATCATAATCGGAGCAACCGCCATGCCCGATGATGATCCGAAAAACCGGATATACCCGGGTGAGTTCAACTATGGTGGCGGGCATGTAATTGAAGAACTCGTGGCCGGCAAGGATATCAGGCTGATTGCCAGCGCCTACGGCACCGACTGCTATCCCAGGAAAAAAATGGAGACATTGATCAATATTAAAACGATCAATGAAGCTGTACTCTTCAATATGCGTAATGCTTACCAGAACTATAACGTTGCGGTCAACCTTAGTAACCGCATGATTTATACCTATATGGGTGTGCTTAAGCCCAGGCTGGGCAATGCCAACTTCTGCTCAGCCGGCCAATTGGCGCCGCTGATGAATGACCCGCTTTACAAGACAATCGGCATAGGGACCAGGATCTTTCTCGGTGGAGGTGTAGGTTACGTGGCCTGGAATGGCACTCAGTTTAACCCCTCGGCCCCACGTACGGAGAAAGGAGTGCCGACCAGGGGTGCAGGTACGCTGGCTGTTATCGGGGACCTCAAGCAAATGAATCCTAAATGGCTGGTGGGCACGAGCTTTCTGGGCTACGGGGCTACTCTGACAGTCGGCATCGGTGTGCCCATTCCGATATTGAGCGAGGAGATACTTAAATATACACTTGTTACTGATGCCGATATCCTGGCTCCGGTTGTGGACTACTCTGACGCTTATCCAAACCGCAGGCCCGATGTTTTGGCTGAAGTCAGCTATGCTGAGTTAAAGTCCGGCAATATAGTAGTGGATGGCAAAGAGATTCCAACAGCTTCTTTATCCAGTTACCCCGGGGCATTGGAGATAGCCAACATGCTAAAAGATTGGATCAAGAAAGGTGCTTTCCTGTTGACGGAGCCTGTTGCTCCTCTGCCGGGGGTCGAGTCCGGCATAAAGCTCAAGACTCTTGAAGAGCGGCCGTTGCCCTGATGGAGAATGGAATTATGAAAATTGCGAAGAAAATAGTATTACATTTCTCTCAGCGGGCTGTAGATAAACCCATTGTCAGCAGCCTTATCCGGGACTACTCGCTGGACTTTAATATACTGAAGGCCTCGATCTCTCCCGGTGAGGAAGGCCTTATGATCATGGAGTTAAGCGGTGAGAAGAAGGACTACGAAAAAGGCCTTAAGTACCTGCGGGATGCCGGGGTCGAAATACAATCACTTAGCCAGGATGTAACACGCAACGAGGGACGTTGCACCCATTGTGGCGCCTGCATTACGATGTGCCCCACACGGGCTTTTTGCATTGAAGAGGGTACACGGAAGGTAATGTTTGATAATTCCAAATGCATCGTTTGTGAGCTATGTGTGAGGGCCTGCCCGCCGCATGCCATGGAACTGCACTTCTAGCCGGTCCGGGTATTTGCCTAACACGTCGCCGTTTGTAGAAAACCGATAAGCTTATCCGCTTGGCATTATGACGTACGAACCGCGAACCTACCGTCATTTGATAAAGGATACCGACCTGGTCTCCTTTAGAGTGGTCGTGAAGGAGACAGACCTCTATGTACGTGCCCGGAGAGATCTGTGCGGGGAAACACTGACTGCAATCCAGGAATACCGTAATCCACTGGAAGAGTATATCCGATCTCATCCGCTGTTTATGCACAGCCTTGAACCTTTAGAAGTTGATCAGCAAGCACCCCGGATTGTAAAGATGATGGCGGGTTCAGGGCGGGCTGCAGATGTTGGTCCAATGGCGGCGGTTGCCGGGGCAATGGCCGAATTGGTGGGGGGGAAATTGCTTGGGTATTCGGATGAAGTGATTGTGGAGAATGGAGGCGATATCTTTATTAAAACCGGAAGGAAACGGTTGGTGGGTATCTATGCCGGGAGCTCACCCTTTTCCGGGAAACTGGCCATAGAAATCAAACCCGAAAAGACTCCGATGGGAATATGTACATCTTCCGGTACAGTCGGGCCTTCATTGAGCCTCGGGCTTGCTGATGCTGCAATAGTGCTGTCATCTTCAGCGGCTCTTGCTGATGCTGCAGCTACAGCTGTAGGAAACCTGGTAAAATCACCGGATGATATACCAACTGCACTGGAACACGGGCAGGCTATTAAGGGGGTTATGGGGATACTGCTGATTGCCGGTGAGCGAATGGGGGTCTGGGGAGATATTACACTCATCAAACTCTGACGGCATCTATCCGCTGCAACAGTGTACGCTGACTGTGATTAGAAAGACGTCGGAACCCCCCTTATCATCGGAGACTTCGACGCTTATAGTATATGTACCCGGTTCGCCCGCAGCAATCCATTGCATATTGGCGCCCGTGCCTACTAATTTACCACCCGTTGCCTGCCACACGTAATCCAGTTGATCTTTATCGGCGTCGCTTGCCATGCAGGAAAGCTCTACTACGTCATATTTAATGGCCACAAGCTCGGGCAATTTCTTTTTCTCTGCATCCGTCATGTTAGGTTTGATGGTGATAGGCATGCGTTTCGGTCTTGTAAACCTTATGGCCTCGATCACTGGCGGATTGTTTGGTTTTTCAGGAACATTAATTATGACATTCTTTTTAGCCGCTCCTCCCGTGCCGTCACTGACGACTACGGTGATCATATAGTCACCGCTTTTTTCCGGAGCGGTCCATGTTATAGTGGACCCTGCGCCGGTGATGGTCCCGCCCGTAGCTCCCCAATTATAGGTCAGGTTATCTGTGCCTGCTTCAGTAGCTGTGCAGATGACCTGAGTGTTGCCCAGTGCTGCAACCTGATGATCGGCTGTCAAGTTAGAGATTTCAGGCTGTATAACTTCAGCTTCCACCTTGACCTGAACAGGGGGTGGTGTTTCTTGTTTAGATGCACAACCTGGAGTTGCGATAATTAACAGCAGCGAGAAAAAACACGCAAAGCCAATTATCGATATTTTCCGTGAAATCATAATGTGGGCTACTCCTATTCTTAAGAGAGGAGACGACGATTATATTTTTTTCCTGTTGAATATCCTGTTAATCCAGAACTGGTGTGCGAAAAAACCGCCCGGATGTATAACAATTATAAGCACAGCCAGGATAAACATGCCAATATCTATATACATCGACTGTATAGGGGTCAGTGCGCCGAATACCCCGAAGCACTCGCATTCGGGGAACTTCTCCATCCCACTGGCAATGGCGTAAGAGTTGTTTGCCATAAATCCAAAGACCAGCGGTATAAAAATGAAGGCAAAAATACGCGGCCAAATGCCGATGATCAGGGCTGCCCCAATTATTATTTCGGCAATTGGCAATATCCAAGGTATGAAATAAAGGCCGATAAACCGTGCGATGTCTGGCGTTAAGAGGACGTCAGGAATAAATTTGTCCAGGAAATCGGTCTGACCCGGTATCGTACCGAATTCGGCCAGCTTGCCTATTCCTGCAACAAGCAATATGGCCCCGATGATGATGCAGGCTACGATACTGATAATGCTGCGAACCATCGGTTGTTTGTCGTATTCATAATTGGAGGGCATATGTGTGTGTCCTTACGTGGTTTATAGGTCTTGACTAATCTGAAATTATAAACTACACTAAAGCGCGTATGCAAACCTTGGTTTATGGTGAGTCTTAAGAAGGCAACCTCTTAAATTAGGAGACCGTATTGCCGGGATCTGAGACTCCCTGCATATGTTTCAAGAGGTCTTGAGCCGGTAGACCCGTCACAATCCATGGGGCATAGTGATTTTCAACAAGGAGGCATTAATGGCCCTAACGGACAAGACCCTTACCTGTGCTGAATGCGGCAAATCCTTCGTCTTCACTATAGGCGAGCAGGAATTCTATCAGTCGAAAGGACTACAGAACGAACCTAAGCGTTGCCCTGATTGCAGGACTAACAGGAAACAGTCCCGCTCAGGCGGTTCAGGCAAGTCCAGACAGATGTTCAAAGCTACCTGCGCAAGGTGCGGCACCGAATGTGAAGTACCCTTTGAGCCGAGACAAGAACGACCGGTCTACTGTAGCAATTGCTACGCGTCATCAAAACCGGATCGATAATAAATATATAGTAAATCTCCCGCGAGTCTCCAGCGGGAGCATTTACAAGTGGAAAGCTTCTGGGCGGCAGATTGGGCTTTCGTGAATATTGGTGTCTGCAGGCTGAAGATCCATATCCCTGGGAGTCAATCTCTCAAGGATAAGCGTAGTATAGTCAAGTCAATTACTTCACGTCTTCAGAAACAGTTCAACATCTCCATTGCTGAGGTTGATGACCATGATTTGTGGCAAATAGCTACAATCGGGATAGCCTGCGTCAGTAATCACAACTACCGTGTCGACGAGGTTATTAATTCTGTTATCAGCACTATTGAACATGACTACCCCACAATAGAGATCATCGAAAAAGAGATGGATACCTACAGTTAGCAGTGTCTTCCGGCACTTTCGATTTAGCGTTCAATCTCATTTCTCAATATTTCGCAGAAATTGTTTGTTACTGCCATCTCCCTACTGATTTCATGAGCGATGCAAATAGGTGGAGATGGAACGGCGGCATAGACGATACATAGTATAATTAGCTCACGGTGGATACCAACGCCTTTCTTGACTACCTGAAAAATGACCCTGAATATAAAGATCAGGTGGTCCACGTACAATATATCCCTCCCAGGGATGTCCAGCCGGGCTGGCTGGATAAGCCGCTTCATCCCGTGCTGCAAGACCGTTTGGACAAACTGGACATCACTACTCTTTATACTCATCAGGCGGAGGCTATAAACACTGTCAGGCGGGGCGAAAATGTGATGGTTGCCACCCCGAGCGCCAGCGGTAAAACGTTGTGCTACAACATTCCTGTTCTGGATACCATGCTGGAAAATCCATCAGCACGGGCTCTGTACCTCTTCCCCACCAAGGCGCTGGCACAAGACCAATTACGCGGCCTGAATGAGCTTGCCGGGAAGACGATCAATCTTCCCTGGGAATGTGCAACTTATGACGGCGACACCATGCCAGAAGACCGTTCCGGCGTCAGGAAACGCGCACGAATTGTGCTCACTAATCCAGATATGCTGCACGTTGGCATACTGCCTAACCACAAGTCCTGGGACACTTTCCTGCGCCGGTTGAAATATGTGGTTGTGGATGAGGCGCACGTGTATCGCGGGGTGTTTGGCTCGCATGTTGCCTGTGTACTTCGCCGGCTGCGCAGGATCTGCGACTCGTATGGAAGCTGCCCGCAGTTTATATTTTGCTCAGCTACAATTGCCAACCCTGGTGAACATGCCGGCAGGTTGACCGGCCTGCCTTTTCAGGTTATAGACAGGGACGGCGCACCGTACGGAGGTAAGGTTTTCGCATTCTGGAACCCTCCGATTATAGACGAAGCAAAGAGCACGAGACGCAGTGCCAATAGCGAGGCTACTTACCTGTTTACTGAACTAATTCGCAGGCAAGTGCGGACACTTACGTTTGCCGCTACCCGCAAGCTAACGGAGCTGATTTATGTGTATAGCCGCGATTTGCTGGGGCACCCGCTCGGGGAAAAGATCAAACCATACCGTGCAGGATACCTGGCGGCAGACCGGAGAGCGATTGAAAGGGAGCTGTTTTCAGGAGAGCTTTTAGGCGCTGTAGCGACTAATGCCCTGGAGCTTGGTATTGACATCGGCGGCCTCGATGCAACGGTCCTGACCGGCTACCCGGGCAGCATTGCCAGCACCTGGCAGCAGGCGGGACGCAGCGGCCGGCGCGGGGAGAAGTCGCTAACTTTCCTGGTGGCTCATAATAACCCTTTAGACCAGTATTTTATGAACAATCCGGATTTTTTCTTTGGCAAAGCTTTTGAAAACGCTCTTATCAACTGGGAAAACCATAATATTCTACATCCCCACCTGCTTTGCGCAGCCTGGGAAAAGCAGCTGGATGAATCCGACTCCCGGTATTTTGCCGATGCGATGCTTCCCGCGATTGCCGAACTGGAGGAGGAGGGCAGGCTGAGGAAAGTAGGCGCCCGCTGGCACATTGCTCCGCAGCTTTCGCACCCCGCTCAGGAAGTGAATATCAGGTCGGCTTCACACGATCAATACCAGATACTCGATGCTTCCAAAGGATACGAATTGCTGGAGACTATAGAAGAGGACCATGCTTTCTGGCAGGTGCATCCGGGTGCAATTTACCTTCACCAGGGGGAATCCTATTTTGTTAAGGAGCTTGATATAGAAAAACATGTAGCCGTGGTCGAGCCTTCCATTGCGCCGTATTATACGCAGACCATGGAAATGACTGACATAAAGGTGTTGCAGAAGATCAGGGAGAAAGAAATAGGGGGCACCCGTATTTGCCTGGGGATAGTCGATGTTACAAACGAGGTGCATGGATTCAGAAAGAAAAAGCATTATACCGATGAGGTTGTAGGCGAGGAATTGCTTGATCTGCCTCCCATGCGTTTTATTACAGAAGCGCTCTGGTTTGATTTACCTGCGGAATCCGTGACTATGATTGAGAAGGGCAAACTGGACTTCCACGGTGGCCTGCATGCTGCCGAGCATGCGGCAATTGCTATCCTGCCTCTTTTCGCTATGTGTGACCGTAATGATATTGGCGGCGTCTCAACCCCATCTCATTCTGATACAGGCCGGGCCCAGATCTTTATCTATGATGGCTACCCGGGAGGTATCGGCATAGCTGAGAAGGGTTATGAAATCATTGAAGAGCTATGGGCTGCCACGTTAAGGGCGATCGAGGAGTGTCCGTGCCGCTCAGGATGTCCTGCCTGTATTCAATCACCCAAGTGCGGCAATAACAATGAACCTCTCGATAAAAAGGCCGCCGTCATTTTGCTTAGGGGATTGCTGGGCGTTTTTACCTAGATATTCCATTTGCGGCGAATACATCGTCCGTGGACATAGATCACCGTTGATGAATGTCAGCGGCGGTCGCTTCAACAGGATAATAACCGAAGTGAATAGGCCAATCTTCGCACATTTTAAATGTCGTGCTAAAATTATGATCTTTGAAATAGCAAAATTATTAATATACGAGTTTAGAGGAGATTAATGGATACCTATAACTACATCAAACACGTGATAAAAAAAGCGGCCAACTATACTTTCAACCGTGTGACTTTTTGGCTCACTATCTTCAACTTCTTTATGTTGTCTACCTACATGTATGAGCAGACCTCGATAGGAGATATGGTGAAAAGCGCCGGCCTGCGTGTGGGAGATATGCTTTTGATAATACTCTTTGTCATATTTGCCATCTCGGC
>JAPLHL010000304.1 GCA_026389655.1 Chloroflexota bacterium | reverse complement strand
TGTTCTGTCTTGTATATCTGTATTTCTTCAGGCATCAGTAGACCGTTTAATCAATATTTTTTAAGCACAGCGGATTATAGACCTATTGCCGGGTTATGTGAAGTACGCCGCGGATTGGGCTGGAAAGTTAAATACCGAGATACTTTAGCACTACTATACCGCAGTACAGATAATGTGAGCCAACCGGCTATTGAAGATATCAGCGCTTGCGCATACAATTGCATATATAGAGCTAGCCCCGGGAGATGGACGAAAATGAACAATAGCAGTTATATTAAGATCGCCAGGATTGTTACAGGGGCGGCCGTTATAATCCTTGCGGCCAGCTGTGCAACCAATGCCCCTGCCCAAAAACCTCAGCCAACCGCCCCTGTTTCACAGTCAACAGAGAACACAGATATAACGGTGCATACAACAACGATGAAATCGATAACTGCTGCCTTCTATTTGCAGATGCCCAACCTTGATATTACTTTCATCGATTTTGAAATTACCAATAACGGAAGCTCCAACGTTAAGGTCGTAGTCGAATCGGAGATCCAGGGATACTCGGAGAAAGCCGTTAACACCATCGAAGTCGGGGCACATAAAACGGTGACCATAGGGCAGACGCCCGCATTGAAGCCTAAATTAATCCCTGCAGAAATCACTAACACCATGATCTACTATAAAGTGGCAAATGGGAGCGGCGTTGTAATCGATGAGCAAACCATCCCGGTAAAAATATACGCAAAAGACACCATGATCTGGGCCACGCTGGAAGGCGACGAATGGACCGACACATCTGTTTTTATTGCAGCCTTTGTAACACCACATGTTACAGAGATCAATGATCTCGTCCGCAAAGCAGCGGAGTACCAGTCCGACAAATCAATGCAAGGCTATCAGTGTGGTGAGTGCACTAATGCAGGATGGGAAGAATATACACAAGAACAGGTAAAAGCCATCTACGAGGCTCTACAGAACGATTACAAGATCACTTATATAAGCTCACCCATCGCATACAGCAACAGCTCAGACGCCCCTCAGCGAGTGCGATTGCCGGCAGAGTCGCTAAGGACAGGTTCAGCAAATTGTATCGACGGCGCCGTACTTTATGCCGCAGCGCTGGAAAACATAGGGATCCATCCATATATTCTTATCACGCCGTCCCATGCATTTGTAGGGTACGAAACCAAGCCCGATGAACCATCAAGCATACGTTTCCTCGAGACAACACTTACCGGCTCTGCATCCTTTGAAGATGCCACCGATATGGGCAATGAGGAATTCCAGGAAGAGAATAAGAACGGCGACATAAAATCGGGCAAGACAAAGCTATACTCTATTGAAAGCCTGCGCGAGTCAGGCATCCATCCCATGCAGTAGCAGGCAATTTATAACAGGCTCCCGGCTTATACGGAAATAAACGGCGGCCTATTCGGGAGGAGCAGGCCAATGAATAGTGAGGTGAAAGGTAGAACACCTTATATAGTATCGATTGCACCGGCCACGCTGCTGCCCTGGCCGTTTATTGCATATACATCCTTATTTGTTTTCGATGCGCCGGGATCGGACAAAAACCCTGCTAGAACCTCCTGCTCCAGCCGGTCGTACAGCATTGACTGCGACAAGTGTTCAGAGTAATATTGCCTACGCGCCAGCAGATTCAGTTTAGCTTCATTTTCAAAATAACTGGTGTGGACGGAGGTCATCTTGGAAAACTCAAATAACAACGGAGAAAGCGCGGTTACAAAGGTCCCCCCCAAGAAAAAGAAGAAGGGTGGCAAAGGCGGCCTAGTAGTGCTGGTTATCGTTCTCGCCATAATAGTGCTGCTT
>JAPLHL010000289.1 GCA_026389655.1 Chloroflexota bacterium | reverse complement strand
AGCGGATACGCAGTATAACGCGGTGTTGCAAATGCTTCATTGAGTTGAGGATTGAGATGAGGATTATAAGATGCATTCGGATCAAATGCGTATAAGCTGTACGGATGGCCACTACTGGAGGAGCTTAAATCCCAGTGCCCTATAGTATAGGTGCCATTGCCTACAAAACCTCCACCATGACTGCTAAAATAATTTTTTACGGCGCTGGTGATATTAGCAAAGCAGGAATAAGTCCAACCATTCGAATCACCGGCGGCTAAAACCTGCGTGGTGTCAGCGGTAACCGTTAAGGGACAATTTACCCCGTTGACCAGCACATTAAAAGCTACTTGATTGACGTGATATGTCGCCGGCCAGGTTGCCTGTGTGGCAGGAGAGTAATTCTGCGTTTTCCAGGGTTTGCATTTCCACCCTGCCCAGTAAAGGTAGACCATCTGCACCTGGGCATTGGCCGGTATAGTATTGACTGCACGCGAGGTTTCTTTATAAAGCCTCTCCCTAAATTGCTGATTAGAATTATTAGGATCTCGCATCAGGGTGCTGCCGGTGGCAACATAATCCCCTTCAATTACCGAACCGAACTTCTGAAACTCTTTTTTCGTGCTGTAAGCAGTTGCTGTGGTAGTTTCCTTGGAAGGGCTGGCTGCCGTGGACGTGACCTGAAACACCTTCAAATCAGTATTCCAGGCCAGATAGTTATTGCCGGTATCATTGGTCTTGATCCAGCAGAAAACACCCTGCGGACTTTGATTCGGTGTGAATTGAAAGGTAACTTTGGGGATGGTACCATCCTTAGGAAGTATGCTGCAGTAAATAGGCGTTGCATAATCCCAGCTCACGACAGTGCCCGACCGGTAACTATAAGTAGTTGGGTCACAATGGTAAGCTGTGCCGGATGGTACACTACCCAGATTACTTGAATTAGATACCAATTGACATCCAGCAGGCAGCCAGCAGGCTATCCTGCTTACCTTAACCACGGCCGGATCAATACCACTGAAATATAGGGCGATTTCATATGCGCCCTGGCCGCTAGTGGAGCCGGTACCGGTATAATTGCCCGCTACAGTAATATAAGTTGCTGGATTCCTCTTCTGTGTCCCGTTGGGTGTTTCCAGGCCATCCAGTACCCACTTCGCACCAATTTGATAAACAACGCTGTTATCATTGACGGGATCAGCGGAACTCAGGGTATAGTTTTCCGATGCATGACTGTAGACACTCTCGCCCCAGTTTATTGCATCCAGCCAGGCCGGCAGTTTGCCGTCAGTCTTGATGCGCCATAGTCCGGTATCAACGCCGGAATTGGCGGAGTAGAATTCCTTGGTCTTGCGCTCCTCCATCTGTCCTGTCTTCGATGCGGTGTCCATTAAATTCAAGAGAACCGGCAACGCTATGCCGGCTACCATCACCAGCAGCAGTACCAGTTGCAGGGCCGCCATCCCCGCTTCTTTATGCTGTATTTTTACCGGTGCCTTCATCATGATTAGCTTCTTCAATGGGCGTAATTGATATAATTATAACGACCTGGACTGGATTTGATAGGTCCTTGTTGCACTGGCACCCCCTACCTGGGCAATTATCGTTATGGTAAGTATCTTCCTGACATTACCTACGGGCGCTTTACATATAGCAGTGAGCGAAGTGATGCTATCCGCAACCTGCATCTGGCTGCTGCTTATTATGACCGCGCTTTTATTCTTCACTATTTCCTGCCTCTGTAAATTGCGATTAGTATCAACAGAATACGTTACGGTTTTATTGTCGGAATCCCAGTTTACACTGGAAAAAACCAGCGGCGTGGTGGAGAGATTGTGGGAGAGGTTGTCGCTTGGTGATATATACTGCGCTTGAATACCGTCCCTGTCAATCCAGTGACCAGCGAACTGAACCTGGCGCATTGCCAGCATGGAAGTCTCCGCCTTTGGGACCAAAAATAATACCTGCTGAAGTACCTGCGAAGCTCCTACCACTACTATCGCGCCGACTGCCATGGCTACCAGTACCTCTATGAGCGTGAACCCCCTGCGATCCCCACAGGAAAAGACTGCTTTCTTGATATGACCGCTCAAACTCATTTTATTCCTTCAGTTTCTTATCTTTTATAAGACTCCACTACAATAACCGAACCCCAGGGCGGTGACTGCCACAGGCAGGTTACATTGCAGGTTACCTTCTGTACTCCAAGGTCTGTACCGCTAACCGCCCCGGTTTCAGGGTCAATAAGCACGACAGCAATGTGATTTATATCAGACCCGTTAGGTTGTATATCATACCCGTAAGGTAAAGTTATCTTACTGTATTCATAAGGGGGAGTGAAATCGTATGGCGCATTGTTTATCGCCTCCAGTTGTGTCTTTGCCAGGCTCTCAGCGGTTGTACGCTGATCAGTCATAAGGAGCACCTTGAAATTGGTGCCCAGCGCAGATACGAAGGTAACGCCCACTATCGCGAAAATAGCCAGGGCTATCAGCGCTTCCGGAAGGGTCATACCCGTTTCATTCCTTTTGAATTTAAGTTTATTCATCAAATCCGCAATACTGGTTTACCGCTTGATGACTTTATTATCATGTGCATAGTCATTATTGTTACTTAACCAGGCTGAGGCTGGAGTAGATCGGGATGAAAATGGAGAGGGCCAGGAAGCCCACGCCCAGCCCGATGATGATGGTCATGGCCGGCTCGATCAAGCCCAGCACCGTCTGAAGCTTATCAGCCGCCTCGATCTCGAAGCTGTCGGCCACGATGTTCAGCGTGTTGTCAAGGTTTCCCGTCTCCTCCCCAACCTTGGTCATCTCCACCATCAGGGAAAGGAAAACTGGCTGCTTACGCATGGCCATGGCAAGGCCTTCCCCCGTGATGATATCCTGCTCCACCTGCATCAAGGCATTGTAAATCACCCTGTTGCCGCATGATTCAGCCGTCAGCTTGAGTATATTGGGCAGCGGCAACCCGGAACGGAAGAGGATGGTGATGCTGCGGCAGACGCGCGAAAGGGCATTGATCTGGTTAAGCCTGCCCAAAACGGGCAGGTGCAATAGCAACCAGTCCTTCTGGAGTGCGCCAGCCGGCGTCTTGATATACAAATATATTAGAAAGCCGGCAATAACAATCGCTAACATTACATAGACGCCATAGCTGCCCATGAACATGACCATAGCGATGAGTATCCGGGTTACAAGGGGAAGTTCGCCACCCAGCTGTTTAAACATATCCATAATGGGAGGCAAAATAAATGTAACCGCCAGTAACCCTACCACTGCGGCGAGTATCAGCACTATGGTGGGGTAGGTCATGGCCTGCTTGATCTTGCGGGCGGCAGCGGTGTACTGCTCGGCATAGCTGGCCAGGTGGCGCAAAACGCCCTCCATTTGACCGGTCTGCTCGCCCACCGCGACTATTCTGCAGTACATTTTATTAAAGGCTTTGGGATGCTTTTCCAGCGACGCCGAGAAGGGGTTGCCGGCGCGCAGATCGGTTACTATGGTATCCAGCATTTTAGCCAGGGCCTTGTTGGTGGTCTGGGTTTTGAGCAGCTCGAGGGCCTGCACGATGCCTACGCCCGATTCCAAAAGCAGGGCAAGCTGGCGTGAGAAAAGGATGATCTCTTCCTGCTTGGCGCCCTTCTCAAAAAAT
>JAPLHL010000042.1 GCA_026389655.1 Chloroflexota bacterium | reverse complement strand
AGATGTGTCGTCGGAAAGGCTGGGGCGATTTTTTATCAGGGAAGAGGCTGGCTACCGCATCAAGAAGGAAATACGCCAGATGATCATCTTTGCGGTACAGAACGTTACCAGGGACGCTCCCTTTACCAGGTTAGACCTGGTGAGCTGCAGGAATCTGCTGATCTACCTCGTACCGGAGCTGCAGAGCCGGCTTATCCCGGCTTTTCATTACGCCCTCAAGCCGGGCGGGATACTGTTCCTCGGCCCATCGGAAACAATTGGGATTTACCCCGACCTCTTTGCGCACGTCAACAGGAAGTGGAAGGTATTCCGGTCAAAGCCATCAGCCTTCCCTGCCAATGCTTTGCCCACCTCAGGGCTGGCCTGGATGGGAGACCGGGTAAGAAAAGAAGAGGTCAAGGTGACCGGGGAGACTAACTACGCGGAGATCACCAGGAAAGTATTACTGGATATTTATGCGCCTGGCGCAGTGATCACGGACGAGAATGGCGCCATCCTCTACGTGCATGGGGACACCGGCAGGTACCTGAGGCCGGCGCCCGGCCATGCCAGCCTGAATATTGTGGAAATGGCGCGTGAAGGCCTGAAACAGGATCTTCGCAACGCTATCCACGGCGCTATTGCACAAAAGAAGCAGGTAGCCTGCAGGGGTTTGCAGGTAAAGACGAACGATGGCAGTCAGGCAGTTGACCTGACCGTGCGGCCGCTGCCGGATACAGGGGCATCCGTGGGGTTGCTGCTGATCTGTTTCCAGGATAGAGGGTTGCCGCAGAAGGCTAAAGCAACCCGTAGCAGAACCGGCGCGAGACAGGCTAAACCGGATCACGTAAATGAGCTGGAGATGGAACTGGCCTACACCAGGGAAAATTTGCAGGCCAACTTCGAGGAGCTGCAGGCCTCCAATGAAGAGCTTAAATCTGCCAATGAGGAGCTCCAGTCTGCCAACGAGGAGCTCCAATCTACCAACGAGGAACTTGAGACCTCCAGGGAGGAACTGCAATCGCTCAATGAAGAGCTGGTGACGGTCAACTCCGAGTACCAGGCCAAGATCGAACAGCTTACGGCATTGCAGAACGACATGAAGAACCTGCTCGATACCATGAGTGTCGGCACCGTTTTTCTCGATGGTAAACTGGTCATTAAACGCTTCTCCCGCGAGGCGGCCAAAGTTTACCGGCTGGTCGCCTCGGACGTGGGCCGTCCCCTGAGTGATATCAAGTCCAATATCGAGGAAGATGACCTGGTTGCCGATGCGCTGGCGGTGCTCAATTCACTTGTGCCGCTTGAAAAGGAAGTTCAGGCAACTGATGGGGGCTGGTACCAGGTGCGCGTCATGCCTTATCGCACGCTGGACAATGTGATCGACGGGGTGGTGCTGACCTTCAGCGACATCACCGCGCTGAAACAACTTGAGACGGCTGCGCTGCAGGCGCGCGATTATGCGCAGGATATCGTGGATACGGTCAGGGAGCCCTTGGTCGTGCTGGACGGGGATATGAAGGTTGTCTCTACCAGCCGGGCTTTTTTCCGGGTTTTTCACACCTCACCCCGGGAGACGCTCGGAATGCATCTATATGACCTGGGCAACCGTCAGTGGGACATCCCGGAATTAAGAGAACTATTGGAGAAGGTCCTGCCCGGTAATAAGAGTTTTGACAATTTTGTAATTGACCATGAATTCCCTGTCATCGGGCGCAGGAAAATACTGCTTAATGCACGTAGCGTCATGGAGAAGGCAGGCAAAGCGCGGCTGATCCTCCTGGCCATGGAGGACACCACAGGGCGATCGCCTGCCCTGCAGGCAGACCAACGCTTGGAGGAGGCAGACTGATGGCAGTTAAAAAAAAGCAGGACGACAAAGAAAGCAGCAGCTATCAACTGCGGTTTGAGGCGGAGAAGAAAGTCACCCGCTCCGCCGGTAAAACTTCCACACTGAAAAAGCAAGACCTGGATAAACTCGTGCATGAGCTGCAGGTCCACCAGGTCGAGCTTGAGATGCAGAACGAGGAGCTTCGCCGGACTCAGGAGGAACTGGATGCCTCGAAGCAACGTTATTTTGAACTGTATGATGTAGCGCCGGTCGGCTATTTCAGCATCAGCGAAAAAGGGATCATTCTGGAGGCCAATCTCACCGGTGCCAACCTGTTTGGTGCAGTGCCGCGCGACATGCGCTCACAGCCGTTTACACGCTTCATTTTTAAAGAAGACCAGGACATCTACTACCTGCATCGTCAGCAGCTTCTTAAAACTCTATTACCGCAGGTTTGTGAGATGAGGATGGTGCGCAAAGACGGTTCCCTCTTCTGGATACAGATTCAAGCGACCGTGGCGCAGAATGCCACAAGCGGGAAGCCTGTATGTCTTGCAACAATGAGCGACATCACCAGGCAAAAGCAGGCGGAGGACCAGCGGCATATAGCCCTGGAGAAATACAGGGTCCTGTTCGAATCCTTCCCTCTCGGGATCGCCATCACTGATGCTGCAGGAAACATAGTTGAAGCTAATAAGGAATCAGAACGGCTGTTGGGTCTCACTCGTGATGAGCATTTGCAGCGCAGGTATGATGGGCCGGAATGGCGGATAATTCGCCCGGATGGGACACCCATGCTGCCCGACGAATATGCCAGTGTACGTGCTCTGAGGGAAAACCGCCGTATAGAAAATGTAGAGATGGGAATTGTCAAAAGAGGCAACGAGATTATATGGATAAACGTAACTGCCGAGCCTATTTTGTTGAAGGACTTCGGAGTGGCTATTACTTACTCTGATATCACCGAGCGCAAGCTGGCGGCGGAGGCCATCCGTGCTAGTGAAGAGCGGTTCAGGAACATGGCCAATTTACTGCCCCAGGCCGTATTTGAAACAGATAAGGATGGTAAATTAACCTTCCTTAACCGGCAGGGATTTAAAATGTTTGGATACAGCCAGGCGGATGTTGCTGCAGGTGTGAGCAATTCTGAATTAATAATCCCAGAGGATCGGGAAAGGGCAGCTAATAATATTAAACAGCGTCTAATAGATGAGGAATTCCCGTCGCAGGAATACACGGCAATAAGAAAAGATGGTAGCAAATTCCCTGCTGCGATTTATACTACGCCTGTCATTCTTAACTCTGAGTATGCGGGCTTGCGGGGTATGATAATTGAT
>JAPLHL010000296.1 GCA_026389655.1 Chloroflexota bacterium | reverse complement strand
TTGACCTGTGATAATTCATCCCTTGGATAGCCGAGCATATCGGCAAGGGCCTGGTTTGGATTGACCTTGCCATCCAAAGTAGTGATTGATTTACCGATTGCAGAATAATCAAATACGTTCCTGAATTTCTCCTCGCTTTCCCGGAGCGCCTGCTCCGCCTGCTTGCGCTCGGTGATGTCCTCTACAGAGCCTTCAAAATAGCCTTCTTGCGGGTAATATTTGGTGGAACCAAGACAGGTGCGAATTTCACCGTTCTTGTTGATGAGGTCGAACTCGTAATCCGTCACCACACCACGCTCTATGACCGACTGCCTCATCTCATAAAATACCCTGGCGCTTGCCCAGCGGATGGCAGTGGGGTCGGATAATATTTCATCTCTTGAATAGCCGATTATTTTACACAACTTTTCATTGACTTCAAGGACCCCGGAGCCGTCGATTTTAGACCTGTACATCCCCAGTTCAGCATTATTAAACAGGCTGCGGTATTTCTCCTCGCTTTCCCGAAGCGCCTGCTCCGCCTGCTTGCGGTCGGTGATATCGATGCTGCTGCTCTGGATGGCGAAGCACCTGCCATTCTCGTCTTTGAGGCATGTGTCAACAAACAGGAAAGACCGCACTCCAGTGGGAAGTACTAAGGTGTCCTCATATTCCCTTTGCTCTCCTGTGCGCAGCAACCGGCGGTTGGACTGCATATAGCGGTCTGCTATTTCCCGGGGTACGAAGTCATATATTGACCTGCCGACAAATTCCTCCGGTGTTCTTCCAAAACTGGCGGCCACTTTGTTGTTGGCCATCAGGTACCGTCCGTTCTCATCGATGATCGTAATTGCGGCGCCGGAATTTTCAAACAAATCGCGGTATCGCTCAGACGATTGTTTTAGTTCTAACTCTGCCCGCTTGCGCTCCGCAATATCTACCAGGGTCCCTTCGAGGTAGATTATTTTCCCGGCCGGGTCCCTGACGGCCCTGACATTTATGGAAACCCAGCTCCTTGTGCCGTCATGCCTCTTAATTTCAAACTCATAACCGTTTACTGTATCCTGGCTAGCGAGTAACTCGATCAGCCTTGTGCGGTCCTCCGGGTTGACGTACAGCTCTTTCTGTATGTTGGCAACCGAATTGATCATCTCGTCCGGTGAGCTGAAGCCCCCGACCCGTGCAAATGCCGGGTTGACGCTGATATATTTTCCCTGCGGCGTGCTCTGGAAAATGCCTTCCGTTGCATTTTCAAATATAGTGCGGTATTTCTCCTCGCTCCTGCGGAGATCACCGGTGCGCTTCGTAACCTGTTGCTCAAGGTTTGCGTTTAATTCACGGATCTCCAACTCAGCCCGACTGCGCCGGCGCTCTACCGTGTATAGCCTCATCGCTGCCATGAAGATCAGCGTAGTGGCAACGGCAATAATGATGAGCGAAAACAGAGCTACACCCAATTCAGTTGAATAGTATCCCCTGTTCTCACCATTCAAGCGCAGCCACCCGGTCAAGATCACCAGTACGATAAGCCCGGGTATCAGAAAACGGATAAAAAGGCTGCCGGGGTAACCGCCGGCAACCAGGACAACTGTTGCTGCTGTCGGGCGCGCCAGCAGCACACCGATGAACAGAAGAAGGAAACCGAAGGTGGCGTCCAGTGCCAGCGGCGTATATGGGGATGCCCCAATGAATTCGCTGGCGCCATATATGTACCCTATGACGGCAGTAAGGCCAGTCAGCCCGACGATGATAATGAGATAGCTGGACGGGTGCTGGCCGCTCCTGGATTTCACGTCAAGTATTAGTAAAGCCAGCCCGGTTACCAGGAAATTCAAGGCAGCGTAGAGAGC